>NZ_JACKZU010000146.1:0-18979 GCF_014222165.1 Nostoc sp. 2RC | reverse complement strand
AAAGGGGAAAGAAAAACCTTTACCCTTTACCCTTTAACCCCTTCGGGCTTCGCCAGTCGCTCATGGGGGAAACCCCCAAGACCGCGCTGGCTCACCTTTTCCCAAAACCAAATTCCGAGTTGAAAATGCACAAAGCGATCAGTATTGGGTGCTGTTGGATGAGGAAAGCTTGCTGCTTTTCTTTATCAAAACAGCAATATTGGCGTTAGTCGTCAGAATTCAGTTGGATATTGGAGTTTGACTGGCGGATAGCGGAGCGTAAAGCGTGCAAAATGGCTTAACTTAGAGCAAGTCCTCAAGCGTCGGGTCTGAATAACTGTGTTTAAGACCCCACCAAATTTTCAATTTAGTGGCGCTTCTAGGTGGTAGGTCAGAATTCCCCATTGATTGATTCTGAATTGTGAATTCTGAATTTTGTATTCTTCTTTAACAGTAATACTGTTGTTCTGTGTATCAAAGAAATTG
The DNA here is from genome assembly GCF_014222165.1 of Nostoc sp. 2RC. Classification (NCBI taxonomy): domain Bacteria; kingdom Bacillati; phylum Cyanobacteriota; class Cyanophyceae; order Nostocales; family Nostocaceae; genus Nostoc; species Nostoc sp. 2RC. The sequence continues at coordinate 18,514 of NZ_JACKZU010000146.1, read as the reverse complement.
TCAAAAATAATTCAAAAATTTAAGGTTTTTTTTATTACTAATTTTTAATTAGGGTATTTACTTAGGAAACTATTTGTGATATTTTCGTGTTGATTATCACAACTAAAAATGCACCAAGCCAAATTTACTAAACATGCTTAGATGTATTAATTTTGTTGTGAATCTTCATTCTCTATAGTTGCAATAATAAACTCTGAATTTCAGCTTGTATAAATTATGTAGCATTAACCAAGCAATAATCTTTTCTCAATTTATTATTAAAACCAGGGAGTAGGAAGTAGGGTATATTCTTTTTTATCTTTGGTTGTGGGATTTTTCAGCGATTGACTGTCTTGGAAATCAGGAGTGGAAGGTGGGTACAGATGTGATTAATTGCTTCTGTAACGTAGCAGGCAAGGAAAGCTTTTCGATCCTTGCTTATGGGTTTTTACTATCATCGGTGTAGTTTAAAGAATTATTACAAACTGTGCTGATTTTGAATAATCTAACAGTAATAACCGTGGATATAAATGTAGGTTTGTAATTAGCAAATTTTGTTACCAGTGGAATTTGAATACCACATTGTCAAGTTAGAAGTGAGGCAGCGCAGTCTTAAATGTTTCTCAAAGCTGTAAATGGCGAACCTGGTGGAGTGAAGAATTATGTTAACTCTTCATCCCTAGCTCATAACTTGATGACTCATTTTTACCTTTTGACTTATTTGACATGACTTATATTAAGAACACTTTTCCGGAATTTCTCACAAACATAGAGGGGTTCGATCGCCTCCCAAATGAAGCGATCGCCAACATATCCCAACAGCTGCAAGCTTGGCGTTATCGGTTGGGTCAAAAAATCATTGGTAAAGAAAGCCTCCCGCAACAAATCACAATCATTTATGAAGGACAGGTGCGGCTGTTGGGATACGAACCCCAGACGCAAATTCCAACCACCTTGAAATTGTTGCAACCAGGGGAAATCATCGGCGAAATTGGTTTATTGCGCGAGATTCCTTGTGAAACAGCCATTGCCTCCACCGAGGTAGTATGTTTATCCTTGAATGCAGCAACATATCTTCAGCTTTTAGAGTCATACTCAGCGTTTGCCGAGGCTCGTAAAAACCGCAGTAACTTAGTAGAAGTATTCGATATTCTCGGTGCTTATTGGCAAAAGCAAGCGATCGCCACATTAAACCTTAAAGAACTCACACAAACAGCTTTACTAGATGCGGTAATTCAGTACGTAGATCCAGGGAAAACTCCATTCAGCGAACTAAATAGTGATCGCGTTTGGTTTATCAGTGGTGGTAGCATCACCAATTTTGCAGCTGGCGATCGGCTAGAACCAGAGGACGATCGAGATAAAATACACGTTATCGGTCAAACTCCCGCACGGTTACTTGGTCTCAATCCCTCAACTTTGATATTGCAAGATACTCGTCAGCTAGAACTTGCAGTTAGTGACACCCAACCACCCAGCCAAGAAGAACTAGATATTCCCTACGCATCAGATGAAATAGTTGTATCACAAACCATCAATCAGACCTCGAAAAATGCAGGAAAACGCATAAAATATCCATTTTTTGGCGGTAAAGGAGAATTAAACACAACCTTTGCCTGCTTCCAAATGCTCGCGAAACACTTAGAAATGCCGTTTCGTCGTGAAGTAATTCGCCGCATTTTAAACGATCAAATCAAACGCCAGGGAAATATTTCCTTTCCAGCTCTTGCTTACCTAGCAGAGTTAATCGGACTCAAGGCGCAACTTGTAGATTTGCCGGTGGCCTCAGTCACCAGAATTCCCACGCCTGCATTAATTCGGTACGCTGATAATTTTGCTGTTTTATATGAAGCCGACGCCAACGCAATGGTTGTGGGTGTTCCATCCGAAGGAATTGTCCGTTGCAAACCAGCTCAATTCATTGAACAATTAGATACCGATCCCAATAACTTCCCGCCACAAGTTAGGGTATTACTGCTGTCGGCTACCAAAGAAACACCACAAGAACGTTTTGGTTTGCGGTGGTTTATCCCTTATTTATCACGCTATCGCCGAGTACTAATAGAAGTATTTATTGCTTCCTTTTTCGTGCAGTTGGCAGCATTGGCGAATCCCTTGGTTGTGCAGTTAATTATCGACAAAGTAATCACTCAAAATAGTATTGGTACTCTACATATTTTGGGGATTTTACTATTAGTAGTCGGCTTATTTGAAGCGGTATTAACTACATTGCGAACCTACTTATTTGTCGATACGACAAATCGCATCGATATGGGTTTAGGGTCGCAAATTATCGATCACTTATTACGTTTACCACTGCGCTATTTTGAAAAGCGACCGGTGGGCGAACTTTCCACTCGGATTAACGAACTAGAAAATATCCGCCAATTTCTTACCGGTACTGCTTTAACAGTCGGCTTAGATGCTTTATTTTCCCTGGTTTATATTGGTGTGATGCTGATTTATAGTTGGCAACTCACCTTGGTAGGTTTAAGCACAATTCCTGTATTTGTGATTATTACCTTAATCGCATCTCCAACTATTAGCAGACAATTACGTTCTAAAGCCGAGCGCAACTCCGAAACTCAATCTTATTTAGTGGAGGTGATGTCAGGAATTCAAACAGTAAAAGCGCAGAATATTGAATTGCGATCGCGCTTTTCCTGGCAAGAACGTTATGCTCGTTATGTCGCCGCTGGTTTTAAAACAGTAGTTACTTCTACCCTGGCTAATTCTACAAGTAACTTTCTCAACAAACTCAGCAGCTTACTAGTTTTATGGGTAGGAGCTTATTTAGTACTGCAACAACAATTAACTTTAGGTGAATTAATCGCCTTCAGAATTATATCTGGTTACGTTACTAGCCCAATATTGCGCCTAGCTCAACTTTGGCAAAGCTTCCAAGAAACTGCCTTATCCATAGAACGTTTAAGCGATATTGTTGATACACCAGAAGAAGCAGAAACAGACCGTTACAATATACCCTTACCGGCAATCACTGGAGCAGTCAAATACGAGAATGTTTCCTTCCGATTTGCAACCAGCGGCCCTCTACAACTTTCTAACGTCAATGTCGAATTTGAACCCGGAAAATTTGTTGGGATTGTCGGACAAAGTGGTTCTGGTAAAAGTACCATGATGAAATTATTGCTGAGACTTTATGAAACCGAGTCCGGCAGAATTTTGATTGATGGTTACGATATTGCCAAAGTAGAACTTTATTCACTCCGGCGACAAATTGGTGTAGTTCCCCAAGAAACATTGTTATTTGATGGCACTGTTCAAGAAAATATTGCCCTGACAAATCCCGACGCCACAACCGAAGAAATTATTCAAGCGGCTCAGGTAGCTTGCGCCCACGAATTTATCATGAACTTGCCCAACGGTTACAACACACGGGTGGGAGAACGAGGTTCTGCACTTTCAGGGGGACAACGACAAAGAATTGCCATCGCTCGTTCTGTTTTACAACGACCAAAATTACTAGTTTTAGACGAAGCAACTAGCGCCTTAGACTATCCCACAGAACGGCAAATCTGTCTCAACTTAGCTAGAGCATTCAAAGGTAATACCGTATTTTTTATTACCCACCGCCTGAACACCGTTAGTAATGCAGACACCATCGTTGTTATGGATAACAGCAGGGTTATAGAAAAAGGTAGTCATCAAGAATTAATGGCTGCTAAAGGTCATTATTACTACCTGTATCATCAACAAGAAGTCAACTTATGAGTATGAGGGAGAATTCAGGAGTCACAATTCAGTAGTCAACAATAACCGACTGTAGGGTGGACACCGTTTATCGATGCTGGTATCCACTCTACAAAATTTTTTTTCAATCCCAAATTCAAAATCCAAAATCCAAAATTACTATGACTCAACTTAATGGCAACCACACCAACGGTAATTATAAAAACGGAGCAAAACAAGATTCACCTGTTGTGACTAAACAACAGAAAGTTACTCCAGAATCCTTAATTAAGTCAACTCCCCAAGAGTTTGAACAGTCCGTTATTTTACGCCAATCTCCACTGTGGTCGCGTACAATTATGGTCACCTTAATGGCCTTAGCTTGTTTTGGAATTGCTTGGGCTTATTTTGCCAAAATCGAGCAAGTAGTACCAGCAACAGGGCAACTAAAACCCGAAGGAACAGTCAAAGATGTTCAAGCTCCTGTGAGTGGAGTGGTCAAAGCACTTTATGTCAAAGATGGACAAGAAGTTAAAGAAGGAGATTTGTTATTAACTTTTGATTCCATTGCCTCTGTTGCGGAATTAAATTCTTTGAATAAAATTCGTGTAGCGTTAACCAAAGAAAACCAAATTTATCGGCGATTATTGGGAGCAAGTACCGCCACCACATCAGAATTATTATTTTTGCGTAGTAACTTGCCGTCAGAAACTGCTTTTTTATTAAAAAATCGGGCCGCCCTAGTAGCAGAAAATGATTTATTGCGGACTCAATTAAGAAACTCTGGTCAAAATTATGCCCTGGGAATTGACGAACAACAACGCCTACAAGCTGCCAAACAGGAATTAGATTCTCGTTCGGGGGCGGCGCGGCTAGAAGTGGAAAAAATCAGAAAACAACTGACTCAAACTCAAGTGAAGTTAGAAGATAGTAAATCAAGTTTAGCTATTCAACAAAGAATTTTAGATAAACTAAAAATATTATCAGAAGAAGGTGGAATTTCTCAGCTTCAGTATCTCAACCAACAACAAGAAGTCCAAAACCGCACAGCTGAGGTAGCACAATTAGGCGAAGAAATCAAACGTCTCCAATTCGACATTGAAAAAGGGCAAGAAGAGGTAAGTAATACAGTAGCTATCACTGACAAAAACGTTTTGGATAAAATCGCTGACAATAAAAAACGTATTGCCGAAATCGATAGCCAATTCATGAAAGTCGTGCTAGATAACGAGCAACGTTTAGCAGATATAAATAGTAAAATTTCCCAATCAGAGTTAAACGTCAAATATCAAGAACTCCGCGCACCAGTATCCGGAACAGTCTTTGATTTGCAAGCCAAAAACCCAGGATTTGTAGCCAATCCCACTACAAAACTGATGCAAATTGTACCCAATGAAAAATATATAGGTGAAGTTTTCATTACTAATAAAGACATCGGTTTTGTGCGAAAAAACATGAAAGTAGATGTCAGGATTGACTCTTTTCCTTACAGTGAATTTGGCGACATTAAAGGTGAAGTGGCCGGGATAGGTTCGGATGCTTTACCACCAGATCAAACGCATCAATTTTATCGATTCCCGGCAAAAATTCATCTGGATAGACAATCTTTAGTGATTAAAGGTAAAACCGTTTCTTTACAGTCAGGGATGTCTATCAGTGCTAACATCAAAGTCCGAGAAGAACGAACTGTATTGAGTCTGTTCACTGAGTTATTCACCAAGCAAGTTGATACTCTTAAAGAGGTGCGTTGATTTGTAGCTAAATTGGTGATTTGGGGCGAACGGCTGAATTGATGATTTGGGGCGAACAGCCGTTCGCCCCTACTAATTATTTTGCTTGAAACATTAAATATGTGCCTCCCAAACCTTCGACAATTGTGCGTGTATTAGCAATCATCATTTTTTGATAAGTATCTGCTTCGCCTCCAGGTTCTCCGAGTCCCTCAGAATATAGCTGTCTTTTAGAAGTTTTGACATCAGCTTCTGTGGCTACAGATTGAATTAAATTAGGGTTAATTGCTACTTCAGGAAAAATAGTTGGTACTTTAGCCTGTTTAATATTTTTAGCCAAATTGTTTACTCGTAGAGTTGTCAGTTTTTCCTGACTGCTAATACCCTCCATTCCCCCTGCTAATGAAATACCGTATGCTTTGGCATAATAACCAAATGCATCAGAGGTGGTAACTAGCCTGCGTTGTTTGGTGGGAATACTAGCAATTCTTGATGCAATCCACTGATCTAATTGAGTGAGTTCATTGGTAATTTTTTGGGTGTTGTTTGTATAAAGCTCGGCATCACTAGATGTTAGTTTCTTCAAGTTACTATTGATGACTTCCACCATTGCGATCGCATTTTTAGTATTATGCCAAATATGCGGATCGTTCACCCTTTTACCACCTTGGATAAATTTTTGTGGGTTAGACACAGCAATTTGAGCAACGGCTATTTTTGGTGCAGAATTTTTAGTGCTTTTAATTAATTTGATGACATTTGGCTCAAAATTATAACCAGTATAAAAAATCAAATTAGCTTGCTCAATAGCTTTACGATCTTCCGGTTTCGGTTTATAAATTTTGGCATTGGCGTTAGGGGAAATTAAACAAGTCAGGTTAACTGTATTTTCTGCAACTTGTCTAGTTAAGTCACAAAGTAAACTTGTGGTTGCTACCACTCGCGGAAGATTTTCATTCACCTCAACACTAGTCTGAGTAAATGTAGTTCTTACAGCTTGATTCCCACACCCAACAAATCCAACTGTCAAGACAACAAGAATAGCTCGTAATAAATTATTTTTTGGTGATTTTTTTGACATCCTTATCTCCTACTGGATGCATAAAAAAGATAATCATTATTATTGAAGAATTCAACAGACAAGGTTTTTGCAAACAAAATGTAGCTTTACGCGACGGGCTGTAAAACTGCTAACGGTAAAAGCACCAAGATACGAGGCGATGCTGGGGTGTCTCTTTGGTAGAAAATATATTGCAGTCTTTAACCATCTGCATCAAGCAACTATACCATTGTGCTGATGTGCCGTCAAAATCGCAAATTGATTGAGGAAAGGAACATAGTGATGGCGTAGCGTATCCCTTATACGGGTTGCAGGGAGCAAAGCAATTCGTGAATCTAAGGCAATTGTAGCTGTGCTTTGATAACGAGTGGATATGTATTTGTTACAAAATTGCAAAATATAGAATTTTTCACCATTAATCAATGATTGTTGCTTCCGGAAAAAAAGCTATATTTAGGAAAAGCTAGCGATCGCCAACTGAGCAAACTCTAAAAAATGAATTATTCCGCTTCAAGTCGTTGATTATTGACTGTTAATTATTGACCCTTAACAGTTAAATACCACCAAATTTGCTATGTTGGACTCCCCGCTTCCCATATATCTATATAACTTCAAAAATCAAAGCCCATTACTTGTAGAATAACTCCTCAAAGCTGACACTAGTCAAAATAAACGATGGTCATTTTAATTGTCACAATTAACACTTTCATTTCGTTGATACTACTCTGTGTTGCTTTGCAGGTGTGGCAACTCAAGCAGCGACTAGCATCTGTAGCAGATACCTTAACCGCCTATGAAATTTGTATCCATACAACACTGCATGAAGCACCGGAAAATATTTATTTAAATCAGCAATATATTTATAACCTACGGCAGAGAAACCAAATACTAAAGATACAAATTCTACAAGTACAGCAAATTATCAGTCTGATTGTGTTAGGGCGACAAATCTGGCAGCGTTATTTTCGCAGACCAAACTTAACACCTGCAAAAACAAGGAACTTCCAATTAAAAAAATAACCAATTACGAGTTTTCCGTTTTCTTGAAAAAAAGTCCACCTCTCAAGTTGGACGAAGTTTAAATTCTGACTTGTGAATTATTAGAATTAAAGCAACATTTGTGGCTGATATTTTGTCAGGATAGTCACTAACACACTGTAACCAAGTCCTACCGGACGGGTATCGGGTGTCGTGGAGTGGGTGTAGGGGAAAGGGGAAAGGGGAAAGGGGAAATGGGAAAGGTTATCCCTTAACCTTTACCCCTTACCCTTTCACCAGCCCTCACAAAATCAAGATGTAGCTGCATCTACACAGTGTTACACATAGATAAAATTGTTTAAGTCTTGCAAGGGGGGAAAACCCACCTAAAATGGGTCTAAGGAGAGAAACAACACAATGTCTAATAATCGTTCTGGAATATTTGTTGGCGGTTTGATGCTGGGGGCTACCATCGGTGCTTTAGCCGGTTTACTAGTTGCTCCACGCACAGGGCGCGAAACGCGTAAAATTTTGCAAAAATCTGCCAATGCCATCCCAGAATTGGCAGAAGACATATCCACAAGCGTGCAAATCCAGGCGGATCGTCTTTCTGCCAGCGCATTGCGAAACTGGGATGAAACTTTAGATAGATTAAAAGAAGCGATCGCCGCAGGCGTAGATGCAAGTCAGCGAGAAAGCCAAGTCTTAAAGCGACAAACATCACCAGAAGACTCAGACTCAATTCCCCAGAAATTAGAAAGCTTATAAACGATCTAACCGTGATTGACCCCCTGTTTTGGTTGGGATTTTCCTTACTCTTAGTCGCCACAAGCTTAACTGCCGTTTTAGTGGCGGCCATACCGGCTTTGCAGGAGTTAGCACGCGCAGCCCGGAGTGCAGAAAAGTTATTTGACACACTCTCGCGAGAATTACCGCCTACCCTAGACGCTATCCGCGTCACAGGGTTAGAAATTACTGACTTAACTGATGATGTCAGTCAAGGCGTAAAAAGTGCCAGTCAAGTTGTCAAACAAGTTGACCAAAGCCTTGATACTGCAAGAATTCAAGCTCAAAACCTGCAAGTAGGTACACGCAGCATCTTAGTTGGCGTCAAAGCCGCTTGGAGAAACTTCACGCGCCAAAAACCAACAAGACGAATTAGCGATCGCCTCGTCAGCAATGAAAAACCAACACTCACGTTGCGAGAACGAGAATTGTTGAGACAAGAAAATCACCGCATCAAGCCAGAAGTCTACCGCGCCAATGACAGCTACAACGACACTGCTAACTGGGAAACAGATTTTGATGATGAAGAGTGAATTATAAATTGGGTATAGGGCATTGGGGTGTTGACTGTTGACTGTTGACTGTCCAGTGAGAAGTTATTTGTTCCATGCCCCATGCCCCATGCCCCATGCTCCATACCAAATCCCCAAAAACGTTTTGCTTTGATCCCTAAGATTAGAGTAAAGTAAACAAGTGTAAAGAAGTATGATTTTTCAGTACTCTTTTAAAACAACTTGTTCACTTTTACCTTTGATATTTCTATAAAAACGTTCATGCAGTCTTGTTTTTGGCGACGAATCCTGGTATCCATTGCAGTGTTTTTTCTGGCTGGATCAATTTGGGTAATGCATTCTCCTCCAGCAATGGCTTATGACAATCCTGACTTGCTCCCAAAGACCTTTACCCCAGTTGTAGACTTAGCTAAATCTCTTCCCGAACTGCAAGAAGAAAAACTTGTCAAAGATTTAGAGCAGTTTGAAGCTGATACGGGCTGGAAATTACGAGTGTTAACTCAGTATGACCGCACTCCTGGTCGGGCAGTGATTAATTATTGGGGTTTAGATGATAAAAGTATTTTGCTAGTTGCTGATTCTCGCGGTGGCAACATCCTCAGCTTTAGTGTCGGTGATGCTGTTTATGAACTTTTACCCCGGACTTTCTGGATAGAACTGCAAACCAGGTTCGGCAATTTGTACTTTGTACGCGAACAAGGCGAAGACCAAGCCATTTTGCAAGCTTTAGAATCTGTTAAAGGCTGTTTACTCAAAGGTGGTTGTAATGTCGTCCCCGGACTACCGCGAGAACAGTGGATTCTCACCTTGATTACTTCAGTAATTGGTGGGATAATTTGCGGCTTTGCAGCTCAACCCCGCGAACAAGGTCAAGTTTTTGCTTGGCAATGGGCTTTAATTTTCTCTCCTTTATGGGGAATCTTGTTTATTGCCTTTGGCATCGGCCCAGTAGTGACACGTACAAGCGACTGGTTACCCCTAGTTCGTAATATTTCTGGGTTTCTCATTGGCGCTTTAGTTGCTTATCTATCTCCTGTGTTCAGTCGGCCTTCTTCCACCAATGAGTGAGGAGGTAGGAGTGGTGAGGTAGGAGTTAGGAGTTAGGAGTTAGGAGTTAGGAGTTAGGAGTGGTGAGTTAGGAGTGGTGAGTTAGGAGTGGTGAGTTAGGAGTTAGGAGTGCTAAGTCCTAAATTCTCAATTACAAATCACATCTGAATATGAATTAGAAACATCTCTTATTTCATAAGGGTTTCTAGATTCACCTAAAATCATTATTTTGGGATTGCTTATGAAATCACAAGGGTTTCAAGACTTAATTCACATTAAAGGTAACTCCAAACTCCAAACTCCAAACTCCTAACTCCTAACTCCCAACTCCTAACTCCTAACTCCTAACTCCTAACTCCTAATTCCTAACTCCCAACTCCCAACTCCTAACTTCTAACTCCTAACTCTCTGAAACTGATAAGCTGAAAGCTAAATATTTGAGAAGCTCAACAACAATGGAATGGCACGTAACTGATGCTCAAAGTTTAGCAATCATCGATAGTGAAATTGGCGATCATGTATTTTCACCAGCAGAGTATGAAATTGTGCGTCGGGTAATCTACGCCACGGCTGACTTTGAGTATAAGTCTTTGATTCGCTTTTCTGAACGTGCCTTGCAAGCTGGAGCGGCAGCCTTAGCTGCCCGTACCACGATTGTGGTAGATGTACCGATGGTACAAGTAGGTATTGCTTACGATATCCAAAATACCTTTGCCAATCCAGTGTATTGCAGTATGGAAGCTTTGACACGCCCCCAAAAAGAAAAAACACGGGCTGCTTGGGGAATAGAAACTCTGGCCAAGCGTTATCCAGAGGGTATTTTTGTGGTAGGTCAAGCCCAAACCGCATTAACAGCATTAGTGGATTTAATCGAAGCTGAGGAAATTAGACCGGCTTTAATAATCGCGACTCCGGCGGGATTTGTAAATGTTGATGCTAAGGCGCGTTTACAAGAATCTCTGGTTCCCCACATCACCATAGAAAATCGCAAAGGTAATGCAGTTATAGCTGCTGCCATCGTTGACGGATTAGTAGATTTGGCTTGGCAAGCCTATGGGCAAGATAAGAATCGAGGCAGCTAAGGAAGTCGGCTCTGTGCTATTCTGTATCCAAAAGAGTATTCATAATTAGTGAATATCCTGATATTTTTATTGAATACTACCGAGTAAGGAGCTTAATACTGTGGTAACTGAGGGTTTAACTTTAAGTGCTTATATTGCAATCCCCGTAGTTTTAAGTCTTTTACTGGAGGGAGACAACATAAAAGTATCTGTAATTAAAAATGTTAGCCAACAGTCTATCGAACAACAAGCGATCGCTCCCAGTCCCCAGCTAATTAGCACTAAAACAACTGGAAAAACATACTACGTTAGTGGCAAGGGAAACGACAAAAATAACGGACTTTCCACTTCATCGCCTTTTAAGACTATTCAAAAGGCAGCAAATCTCACCAAGCCCGGAGACACCGTACTCATCATGAACGGAGTCTACACAAATGCAAATCCCAAAGGAGATGTACTAACCATTACTCGCTCTGGAACTGCGAATGCATGGATTAAATTTAAAGCATATCCTGGACATTCCCCAAAACTGAAACTCAATGGATGGCATGGAGTTTTGATTAACAATGGAGCTTCATATATTGAAGTTAACGGGCTTGAAGTCATAGGAAATAATGCTAATGTCACTCTTGAATATGCCATGAGCCAGAAGAGTAATAGAGTCAATCCCCTTACAAATGGAAACTGTATTAGTGTAGATGGACGAAAAGGAAGCTATCCCCACCACATACGTATTGTTAACAACAAAACACATAGCTGTGGTGGTTCAGGTATTGGAGTCATTGAAGCGGATTATGTGACTATAGATAATAACGTCGTGTTCGATAATGCCTGGTACGGCGTTTATGCTAGCAGTGGCATTTCATTTCTGCGTAATAGAGATTTTGATGATTATCGGGGATATAAGATATTCGTCACTAATAACAAAGTCTACAATAATCGGCAGTATATTCCCTGGATTAAGACCGGAACTATCACCGACGGAAATGGCATTATTCTCGATAGTTTCACTAAGGAGAAAAACTCAACATACCCTCCATATAAAGGACGTACTTTAGTAAAAAATAATCTGACATTTAATAACGGTGGTTCAGGAATTCATGCATTTTATAGTGACAATATTGATATCATCAACAACACAGCTTTTTTAAATAATCAGACTCCAGAACTTAAACTAGGACAAATATTTACTCAGATGTCATCTGACGTGAAAATTTTAAATAATATTCTCTATGCTTTTCCTGGCAAGCAAGTTAACAGCAACAGTAAAGGTAAAAACGTTACTTTTGATTACAACATATACCTGAATACTTCATCTGCAAATGTCAAAGGGCCTCACGATATTGTTGCAGATGCAAATTTTATCAAGGCACATTCCACTTTGAAAAAAATAGCTGGTGATTGGAACTCACAATTATCTAAGCAAAATCGCTCTGCACCAACTTCTATCAAACTTGATTCGGCAAGTGTTGTTTGCGAACCAGTGACTTACACTCTCAAAGACAAAGTCATCAAGGTGGGATGTTCGCGTTAGTAAATAAGCTGTTAACCAAAGAAAATTGCAAATTAATTAGGGCGTGTTGAAAAAATTCTTTGCTGGGGATAGGGAACAATTTCACCCCTATTGTTTCCCATCTTTTGGATGCCAATAAATTGAAAATGCAAGGCTTTTAAGTCTTATATCCCTATTCTCTTGCACTTTTTTCTACCAAAATAACCACGAATGTCCTTAGAAACACAAATGATTAATGACACAAAAAACAGCCGCTTTTTTCTGGAAGCGGCTGTTTAAAAAAACGGACTACAGAGTATTAGTAATCGAAGTCGCCACCAGCACCAGCACCAGCAGCAGGAGCGCCATCCTTGGGTTCAGGCTTGTCAACTACAATACATTCGGTTGTCAACACCATACCAGCGATAGAAGCAGCGTTTTGCAGAGCAGAACGAGTTACTTTCGCAGGGTCAACAATACCAGCACTTAACAAATCTACAAATTCGTTAGTTGCAGCATTGTAGCCAACACTGAATTCCTTTTCTTTGACGCGTTCAGCAATGACAGCACCATTTTGACCAGCGTTTTCTGCAATTCTCTTCAGAGGTGCAGGTAAAGCGCGAGCTACAATCAACGCACCAATCAACTCTTCACCTGTGAGGTTGCCGTTAGCCCAGGTTTCCAAATCTGGAGCTAGGTGAGCGAGGGTTGTACCGCCACCAGGAACGATACCTTCTTCCACAGCAGCTTTGGTAGCGTTGATAGCGTCTTCTAGGCGCAGTTTCTTGTCTTTCATTTCGGTTTCGGTGGCTGCACCCACTTTCACCACGGCGACACCGCCGGAAAGTTTAGCAAGACGTTCTTGGAGTTTTTCTTTGTCGTAGGAAGATTCGGTTTCTTCGATTTGACGACGAATTTGTTCGATACGAGCTTGAACTCCAACTTCGTTACCTTCGGCAACAATTGTGGTGTTGTCCTTGGTGATGGTGATGCGGCGAGCTTTACCCAGGCTATCTAACTTGGTGTTATCTAGCTTCAAACCAGCATCTTCAGTGATTAATTGACCGCCAGTTAACACGGCGATATCTTCTAGCATAGCTTTGCGGCGATCGCCAAAGCCAGGAGCTTTCACAGCAGCAACATTCAGTACACCGCGCAAACGGTTAACTACTAAGGTTGCCAAGGCTTCTTTTTCGATATCTTCGGCAATAATTACCAAAGGACGACCAGCACGAGCTACTTGCTCTAACACTGGTACGAGGTCTTGTACGAGAGCGATTTTTTTATCGGTGAGCAGGAGGAAAGGCTCATCGAAAACCGCTTCCATCCGTTCTGGGTCAGTGGCAAAATAAGGAGAGATGTAGCCTTTATCAAAGCGCATCCCTTCAGTAATTTCCAACTCAGTGGTCATAGATTTCCCTTCTTCTAGGGAAATTACGCCTTCCTTGCCCACCTTATCCATAGCTTGGGCAATCATTTGACCGACTTCTTCGTCGTTACCGGCTGAGATTGCACCAACTTGGGCAATGGCTTTGGAATCTTCTACGGGACGGGCATGTTCAGCAATTTTATCTACCAAAAAGGCGGTAGCTTTATCAATACCACGCTTCAACAAAATCGCATTAGCACCAGCAGCAACGTTCCGCAAGCCTTCTTTGACAATCGCATGAGCTAAAACGGTGGCAGTGGTGGTGCCATCGCCCGCAGCATCATTGGTCTTAGAAGCAGCTTGACGAATCAGAGCTACACCAGTGTTTTCAATGTGGTCTTCTAATTCGATTTCCTTGGCGATGGTTACACCGTCATTAACGATTTGCGGTGCGCCAAATTTCTTTTCTAGGACTACATTCCGACCTTTGGGGCCAAGGGTAACAGCTACAGCCTCAGCCAGAATGTCAATGCCTCGCTCCAGGGCGCGACGGGCGTTTTCGTTGTAGATAATGCGCTTTGCCATAGGTGTCTCAAATTCAAGGAGTAAGTCAATTTTTTTTCAATTGGGCATTGGGCATTGGGCATTGGGCATCGGGAAAACTCTTTCCTATTCGCCATTCCCCCAACCCTACTCCCTTGTTAGATAACGACTGCTAAAATATCCTTTTCAGAAAGCAGTACATATTCTTCAGTACCAAGTTTGATGTCAGTACCAGCGTACTTAGAGTACAGAACCTTATCACCGACTTTAATTTCCAATTCTTGACGGCTACCGTCGTCATTACGCTTGCCAGGGCCAAGGGCGACTACTTCACCGACTTGGGGCTTTTCCTTAGCGGTATCGGGCAAATAAAGACCACCTGCGGTCTTTTCCTCAGAGGCGCTCACTTTTACGAAAACGCGATCGCCTAAAGGTTTTACTGTAGAAACGGTTAGAGATATTGCTGCCATATCGTTATTCTCCAGAGTTAGCACTCTCAACTCCTGAGTGCTAATCTACCCAAAAGCAGCCTACAATGGCAAGAATTTCTTAAGTACGGGTTCCCGAACTAGGATCTCTTGGGTGTACTTAAGTACAAATGCTTAATTATTTTTATTCTTCGGGTTCTGTTCCGGAAGCTGCGAATATTTTTATAGGGACTAGGGTATGGGACATGGGGCATAGGGCATAGGGCATAGGAGATGAGGAAAATAACTATTAACTCCTAACTCCTAACTCTTAACTCCTAATTGTTAACTCTTAACTCCCAATCCCAATGCTCCATTCCCCATCTCAGTAAACTTTATTTGCAAAGCTTGGAAATTGTTATAGAACTGTAATCAGGGAGCCGCTCTATGAGTAACAATAAGGTGATCCAGAAAAGCCATCAAATCCCCAAAACCACCAAGCCTCTTGAACATAAAGTCCTGAGTAATTGTGTAGAAAGTTTAGGAATGGGAAAAATTCAGCAACATACTTTTATTCGTGCTGAGCAACCACACCCTAACTACTGCTCAAAACCAGCTAGTCTGGAATCTTGGGAGTACTTAAAAAGCGACTTAAAGAGCAAAAACTTCAAAAGTCGCAAGCAAGTCATCCCATTTGTGTCCTTAGAACTCAAGCCAATTGCTTGCAGGTTTCTGGTTCTGGACTCATAATGGTGGTCTACCCTGATGGGGTCTGGTATCGCCAGGCAAACTCGGAAGTTATTGAGCGGATCGTTCAAGAACACTTAATCGGCATAATGGCGGTTGAAGAATATGCATTTTTAACCCATCTTTTGCCAGAAACTTCCCTGGTTTATTGCGAATGTCTCATGAAGGCTTAACAACCGAAGGATATGTTATGGCAGTAAGCTTTTAGAAAGTGCGGGTTGGTTTTGAGGTAGGGTCATCTTTAAGCCAATACTTAACTAGTGAGTCAGAAGGATTATTATTTTATCAGTGTTTTTTACCCCGCCCCTTTCAAAGCGATATATAATAGCGCATTATAGATACTACTGCTATACGTATCCTTGCTGGACTTTTGCTATCGAGCTAGTAGTCTCTTGAAAGTGCTCGGCATTTTTGAGACTTGAGACAGCAAAGGCAAGTTAAGTAGGCAAAAGGACAACATCTCACATAACCCACCATAGAGGATAAATATTCAAGACCTTGATTGACCGAAGCGCGACAAGTGCCACTGCTATGAAAGAGCCCAGCATGAAAGATCACAAACGACTTCTATTGATTGATGATGACCCTAACCTCATCTTGCTGGTGAAGGATTACTTAGAATTCCGAGGATATGAAGTCATCACCGCTGAAAATGGACGTGAAGCTCTGGAAATTTTAGAGCAAGATGTTCCAGATATGATCATCTGCGATGTGATGATGCCGGAAATGGACGGATATACTTTTGTGGAACAGGTACGGCAAAACGAACGCACCAGCTGGATTCCAGTTCTTTTCCTTTCAGCAAAAGGACAAAGTGCAGACCGAGTTAAAGGTCTGAACAAAGGTGCTGATGTTTATATGGTCAAGCCTTTTGAACCAGAAGAACTCGTAGCCCAAGTTGAGTCCTCCCTAAAACAAACTATCCGTTGGAAAGAACACCAAGCAAAAGGAGGCGAAAACGGTTCCCGCATCCAAGTCCCCTTTGATGTCCAATTAACCCCAACTGAACTCAAAGTAGTCCAGTTTGTAGCTAGGGGTTTAGCTAACCGAGAAATTGCTGAAGAACTTAACGTTAGTCAGCGTACAGTTGAAAGCCATGTGTCCAATATGTTGGGCAAAACCAATCTCCACAACCGCACTGAATTAGCGCGGTGGGCGATTGAAAATCAAATGGCGTAGACAATTTTAGATTTTGCGAAAAGTTAGAGCGCCGACTTCCGGCGATCTAAACTTTTCAAGACGGATTTTGGATTGATAATCTAAAATCAAACTTGGAAATTTCTGAGTGCTGATTTTCGCCGTTCAGAACTTTCCGCAAAATTCAAAATCTTAAATTTTTACAAAAATTACAGCCAGACCCCACTAGTAAGACCCTGAAATTATGACAAAATTTCAGGGTCTTAATTTTAAGTAGAGTAGACTTATACCAAATTGGCATAGGAAGTATTGTTTGAAGGTTTTGGAACAGCTTAGGTACAAAGGCTTTTAATCCAAAATTCCAAACTCGTACTGAGCCTGTCGTTGGCGCAGCCTCTCGTAGAGAAGTATCTAAAATCCTAAATTGGTAATGCAATTGGAATTTCAATTGCAAATTCTGTTCCATAACCAAGCTCTGATTTTAGTTTTATATTTCCTTGATGTTTTTCAATAATTTGATAGCTAATTGCTAAACCTAATCCTGTTCCTTTATTGACAGGTTTAGTTGTGAAAAAAGGATCGAATATTTTACTTTGGATTTCGGTATCAATTCCAGAACCGTTATCTTGAATTTTGATGATGACTGTTGCAAATTCCGTGGCTTCAGTGGTTATCAGAATTTGCTTTTGTTTATGTTCATCTATGTCTAGTAAAGCATCAATGCTATTACTCAGAATATTCATCAAGACTTGATTCAGTTGTGCTGGATAACATTGAACTAGTGGCAGATTTCCATAATTTTTAATGATTTCGATTTTTTGTTTCAGTCGATGGCTTAAAAGTAATAAAGTACTTTCAATTCCCTCATGAAGGTTAACAGCTTTTTTATCTGACTGGTCGAGTCGAGAAAAATTTCTTAATGAAAGTACAATTTCACGAATTCTATCGGTACCGACCCTCATAGATGAGAGAATTTTA
Source organism: Nostoc sp. 2RC (assembly GCF_014222165.1). Taxonomy (NCBI): domain Bacteria; kingdom Bacillati; phylum Cyanobacteriota; class Cyanophyceae; order Nostocales; family Nostocaceae; genus Nostoc; species Nostoc sp. 2RC. Next base: position 998 of record NZ_JACKZU010000146.1, on the reverse strand, counting down.
GGTAAATCTTCGATAATAAAATCAAGATTAAAATCACCAAATTCATCTTGCAATATAGAATGTAATTCTGGATTTTTTTGCTGATAAATTTCAATTAAATTTAACAGACAGTTAATATGATTATTCAAGTGGTTAAAATTACCATGAATAAAATTCACAGGATTATTGATTTCATGAGCTAAGCCTGCAACCATACGACCCAAACTAGACATTTTTTCTGTCTGGATCAATTGAACTTGCGTAGTTTGTAATTCCCGCAAGGTATGTTCTAATTGTTGTGCTTGAAGTTGGGCAGTAGCGGTTGCTGTGGTTAATGCTTTGAGGTTATTGTATGCTTTGGAATGATAACGAATGCGGGCAATTAACTCTATTGGATCGGGTAACTTGATTAAGTAGTCATTTGCGCCTTCAGCAAAAGCTTCTGCTTTAAGTTTTGCTTCTTCTTTACTGGATAACATGACGATGGGTACATCACGAGTTACTGGATGAGAGCGAAACCAACGCAGCAACATTAATCCATCCATATCCGGCATCACCATATCTAAGAAAATTACCGTTGGTGCAATGGCGATCGCATCTTGAATAGCATGAGTTGGATTACTTGTGTAGTGAAGAAAAATATCTGTTTCTGTCCCGATCATCCGCCGAAAAGCTTCACTGATAATTACCTGATCGTCAATTAGCAAAAGCCTGACTGTGGATGTTTTCAAATCCGGAATAAATGGCACACCTTGTGGAGTTTGTCGTTCGCTCGGCTTCCACGATAATGTTGGTGTCTTTGGAGATCTGTGTAAAAGTGCTGTTTCTTGCAGATTCATTTAGCACCTTAAATTGGTGTTTGTTTTAATTGCTACTAACTAAACAATAAATTTGATTAGTTCCAGTGTCACAATTATATATCGATGTCTCTGTAGTCGCAGTAAAATAAAATACTTTTTCAAAGTATATTCACAAATACTCTCAAAATATAGTGTTTTATTATACTAGTAATATAAGAT
>NZ_JACKZU010000861.1:0-232 GCF_014222165.1 Nostoc sp. 2RC | reverse complement strand
CCAGAGTTTGATGGTGTTGTCATCACTTGCAGAAGCCAGTGTCTTGCCATCGGGGCTGAAGACTACGCTATTGACCCAACTGCTATGCCCTGTGAGGGTTTTGATGGCTTTGCTGGTGCTGACATCCCAGAGTTTGATGGTCTTGTCTGAACTGCCAGAAGCCAGTGTCTTGCCATCGGGGCTGAAGACTACGCTATAGACCAAACTGCTATGCCCTGTGAGGGTTTTGATG
>NZ_JACKZU010000145.1:0-19028 GCF_014222165.1 Nostoc sp. 2RC | reverse complement strand
TGTGGGGAGTGTGGGGGGAAAGATTTCTTCCACATCCTCCCACACCTCCCACACCTCCCACACTCCCCGCTTGCCCATGCCCCATTAACAATTAATCAAAATGCTGAATTATGGCGTCGGCAAATTCAGAACATTTTAAGGGTTCAACAGGCGGTTCTAGCAATCGTGCTAAATCGTAGGTGACTTGAGAGTTGGCGATCGCATCTCCTAAACCTTTCTTAATTAGGTCTGCGGCTTCTTGCCAACCGAGATATTCCAGCATCATCACACCGGACAAAATCACTGAACCAGGGTTAATTTTATCTAACCCGGCGTGTTTGGGTGCGGTGCCGTGGGTGGCTTCAAATATGGCACTGCTATCGCCAATATTTGCCCCTGGCCCCATTCCTAACCCACCGACAATAGCAGCCGCAGCATCAGACAGGTAATCGCCGTTTAAGTTCATTGTGGCCAGAATCGAATACTCATCGGGTCTGGTTTGGATTTGCTGAAAAATACTGTCAGCAATCCGGTCATTTACCAAAATTTTATTTTTCCATTTGCCATCGCCGTGGGTTGCCCAAATTGAGTTAAGAACTGTTTCAACTTCCTTGACAATTTGCGCTTTTTTCTCGTCGGTAAGAGCATCAAACCCCGGATCGATTTGACGGGCATTTTCTTCTAAGGAAATATTGGGATTTTTTTCCTTGTTGCTCAAAATCCAAGATTCCCGTTCGGTGACAGTTTCTTGGCGAAATTCGGTGGTTGCTAGTTCGTAACCCCAATCGCGGAAAGCGCCTTCGGTGTATTTCATGATGTTGCCTTTATGCACCAAAGTCACTTGTTGCTTGTGTTTGGGCAATTGCAAAGCATGTTTGATGGCGCGTCTAACTAGGCGTTGGGAACCAGTTTTACTGATGGGTTTAATACCGATACCAGCATCGAGGGGAATTTGTTTTTTCCCGTGTTCTGGGGTGGCGGGGATGAGTTCTTCGTTGAGAATTTTAATTAAGCGATCGCCAATTTCACTACCTTGTCGCCACTCAATGCCTAAATAAATATCTTCCGTATTCTCTCGATAAACAATTACATCCAGTTTTTCTGGATTTTTGTGGGGTGAGGGTGTCCCTGCATAGTAGCGACAAGGACGCACGCAGGCATACAAGTCGAAAATTTGCCGTAACGCCACATTCAAAGAACGAATTCCACCACCAACTGGGGTAGTTAAAGGCCCTTTAATGGCTACACCATATTCTTCAATTGCCGTTAGAGTGTCTTGAGGTAAATACTGATAAGTACCGTATAAATCGCAAGCTTCATCCCCAGCGTAAACCTTAAACCAACTAATTTGACGCTGACCTTTGTATGCTTTAGCTACCGCAGCATCTAGCACCTTTTGGGTAGCAGGCCAGATATCTATCCCTGTACCGTCACCCCGAATAAAAGGGATAATTGGATTATCTGGTACGATGGGTTCGCCGTTTTTGAAGGTGATTTTTGCTCCACTCGTAGGAGGGGTAATCTTTTCGTACATACTTTAACACTCCTAAAAATATGCTATTGAAATTGGGCATGGGGCGTGGGGGAGCCACTGCGGTCTTGGGGTCTCCCCAAGTAGAGCAAGTGGCGTCATGGGGCATGGGGCATTGGGCAGAGGGGAAAAACTCATCTCCCCAGCTCCTCATACTTCGGCTTTGCTCAGTACAAGTCTCCCCAGCTCCCCATCTCCCCAGTCCCCTGAAGCGCAGATTTTCCCCCTATTTCCTTGTACATTATTTGCGGATCTAGTGTGGGATTGGGTGAAGCGATCGCAATTTTGTACGATCAAAAATAGTAAACTACTTTTCGCTATCACTGCTTCACCTAAGAGAATGCTCGATGGTGACCGCTTTTTTACGCTAGAGCTAATACGAGTAATGGCATGACAGACCCAATGATTTTATCAGGCTCTCCCACTGACATCGACTCCCTCCGACAAACATTAATCGCTGGGTCTATTCAAGTCCAACAACAAACTATCTCACAGCTAGCACAGTTGGGCGATGGGGGATTAGATGTGTTAATGGAATTTTTGCTGAAACGACGTGAAAATCAACCAACTTGGATTGATGGCAAAGCATACCAAGTACTTTACAAGTCTGATGCACCCCAGGCCAAAGAATTTCTGCTCTCGTGGTTTCCTGAGGGAATTGTACCTCTAAAATCAGAGCGCGGGATTAATTACAATCCTTTGCAACAGCTATTGGCACAGCAAGATTTCCAAGCAGCCGATCGCACGACCATCGAAAAAATGTGTGAAATCTCAGGGCCTACTGCTGTACAGCGCAAATGGTTGTATTTTACTGAGGTAGAAAATTACCCTGCTGTGGATTTACAAACCATTAATAATCTGTGGTTAGTCCACTCCGAAGGGAAATTTGGCTTTTCAGTACAGCGAGAAATTTGGTTGAGTTTGGGGAAAAACTGGGAGAATTTCTGGCCAAAAATTGGCTGGAAACAAGGTAATAATTGGACTCGCTACCCCCATGAGTTTACGTGGGATTTAAGCGCACCTAGAGGTCATTTGCCCCTGTCTAATCAACTGCGGGGAGTGCGAGTTTTTGCTTCTTTATTATCTCATGCTGCTTGGACGCAGTTATGAGTTAGGAGTTATGAGTGATGAGTTGAAGAGATTTTAAATTGAAAACTCAAAACTCAAAACTTAAAATTCCTAACTCCTAACTCCTAACTATTAACTTGAATTCGATAATGGCAAACGTTCGTTTAGAAGATATTAAGCGTAGATTTAATAATGTCACCGCTATCGAGGACATTACCTTTGAAATTCCCGATGGAGAATTTTGGGTTTTAGTGGGGCCATCTGGTTGTGGTAAGTCTACAATTTTACGAACGATCGCTGGTTTGGAGAGCGCGACTTCTGGCAAACTCTTTATTGGCGATCGCTTGGTAAATAATATCCCAGCCAGACAACGAGATGTGGCGATGGTATTCCAAAACTACGCTCTTTATCCTCACATGACGGTAGCCCAAAACATTGCTTTTGGGTTACAGATGCGTCAGGTTGACTCGAAGATTATTCAAGAAAGAGTCATGAATGTGGCGCGATCGCTGATGATAGAAAACCTCCTAGATCGCAAACCCAAACAACTTTCTGGAGGACAACAACAACGAGTAGCTTTAGGAAGAGCGATCGCCCGCGAACCACAAGTTTTTTTACTTGATGAACCTTTGTCTAATTTAGATGCTCAATTACGAGATGACACCAGAGCAGAATTAAAACAATTACATCAAGAATTGGGCATCACCACAATCTACGTTACCCACGATCAAGTGGAAGCAATGACTTTGGCTGATAAAATTGTGGTGCTAAATCGCGGACGCATTCAACAAATTGGCGATCCCCAAAGCATTTATGCCAGTCCAGCTAATCAAATGGTGGCCACTTTTTTAGGTAGTCCACCCATGAATATTTTGCCTGTAATCTATCAGAATCTGAGTTTTGATGTGAGTGGACAATTATTTCCCATTCCCACATTTGTGGAGCAAAAATTAAAATTGCGTCAAGGACAAAGTTTGAATTTGGGAATTAGACCGGAACATCTAAAAATCAATACTGATTCTCAATTGAGGACTGAAAACTCAGCAATCTTACAGGTTGAAGTAAAAGTGGTGGAACCTTTGGGAAGAGAAACTTTGATTCGTGCGGGTTTACCTGGTTCGACGACGGTGTTAAATATTCAGACTAGTGGGGATGTGCGTTTGCGTCTTGGCGATCGCCTTTCTCTAGAATTAGATTTAAATGAATTATTTGTATTCGATCCCAACACGGGAGATAAAATTTTCCCTCATGAGTAGAGGAGGATTTGACGCAGCCGGATATTCATCAGATATCAAAACCTTGTAGAGACATTGCAATTGCAACGTCTCTACATCTGTGTACCGCAAATGAATAGGTGATACTATGATACTATCAGGCAATCAACCTCTACCAAATGGGGTATCTTGCTACAGATTTCTGTTTTGTGTCGCCTCAGATAGTCTAAAAATTAAAAATTATAATACATTTTGTTACAGAGTTAGATTCCCCCTACTAATGGTGATACAGTCTCCTTGCCAAAACTCAACAGGAGGCTTTATTTTGTGATTTTATTTGGCAACTGATATTTTTACTCGTAAAATCGAAGACAAGGTCAAGGTCAGTAGAAAAGAGTTCCTAAATTAATGAATCCGTCAATAACTCAGGGTGTAAGAGCTATTAATAAACCCCAGATGATAGACAGAATAAACGATATAGCCTGGCAAGCTCACCAGGGTAGCGTGGCGGCGATTATTCAGCTATTAAACGAAAAGCTGGCTAATTCAGGCGTTAGAACCAGAGCCATTTTTGCTAATGGCGTCTTACAACTGTTATGTGAAGCAGCGAAGGTAGAACAACTAGAGCAATCTTCCCTAGTGCAACAAATCCAACAAACTTTGGAATCCACTGCACCGCGTCATATTCGCCGAGTCAACATCAATAGTAGAATAGTTCGCGAACAGCAATTACTTTGGTTAAAGGAAATATCTACCGATCCTGAGAATCAATTGCTGTGGTCACAGGAAATTACATTAACTCAGCCAAGTATCATAAAACAACTAATTAGTGATTTGACACAAGTCCAAGCGGAACTAGGAAAACCAAATTTTACTAAAACTCCAGTGTCTCGTTCTTTGGTACTAGTTAACAAAGAAAAACACAAAAATAAACGTAAAAACAAGAAGGTATTAGCCGCAGTTAGTCTTTGTTCTTTGTTGTTGCTTGGTTGGTTTGTATACGCCAAGTTAGGTAATAAAATAAAAAACACGATGCAACCAGAGGTTTCCAAATCTTTAACAACACAAAGTACTAAAGAAAATCAAATTCCAGTAACACTAATTACTCCTAATAATAGTGTTTTTGAATCACCTGACGATCCATTTGGAACGGCTGTGCGAATTGCCAACCAAGCCTCTGCTTCTGGGAAAGTAGCCACAAGTTCAACTCAGTGGTTAGAGATAGCTGCTAAATGGCAACGGGCTTCAGATTTAATGAGTACCGTACCAAAAAATCACAATCGCTATCAGGAAGCTAGGATTCGGACTCAACTATATAAAAAATATAGTGAGGCGGCACAAAAAGAAGCATATAAGAGTAAATCTTAGTAACATTTTGTGTGAAATCCTAGCATTTTTCAATGCTCTAGCTAGCAAAGTAAATACCAACCCAAGCAAAGTCTTGGCAAATTTAATTAGTTGTTTATTTGACAGCCTTTTCCATCTATAGGAATCCGGTTTGATGTCTGAAATTATTTGTGTAGTCAGGCAAAAGGCAATAGGGAACAGGCAAAAGGGTTTCAGAGAATGTGGATGTACGGAGTTATTTTCACCCAATCAAATAAGAGTCCTCTATTTGCAGCAGATATTTCGTAGGAGCACAGCAATGCTGCGCCCCTACAGTGTTATTGGCTACCTAAAAATTGCTGCAATCTTAAAAATAAATTTTTACTATTTGAATAAATATTTTAAATAGTAGTTTGAAAATTTTAATTCTCAATTATTTTACTTCTCGCACTTCACCAAGACGTGTAAAACGAATTTCAATGCGTCGTCGGTTTGGTTCAGACTGACGTTTTTGTTGTGGAATGGGAGCAAATTCACCACTTGGTAATATTAATTGTGCCGCAGAATAGGCGCGAAATCTGATACCAGCCATTTTATTTTGTTGTTGAATTTTTAGTAGTTCTTTTACCACTGCAAGAGAACGCATTAATCCTAAATCAGCGTTAGAACCAGGCTTAAGTGTACTAACTGAACCTCCTTGGTTAGCTGCTACTTCTAAATTGTTGTCTAAATTACTGCTGATAATGCCAATGGGTTGTTCGTCAGTGTGTCCAATAACTTCAACTGTATTAATGTTGTAAGTTTTTGCGGTTTTTTCTATATCAGGTACGAGTTTATTTGTAATAAAATTCAACATGGTTGGTGGAATTACAGCGCTACCTGGATCGAATCTAGAATTTTCATCTTTAATGAGTAAAATGGGTGGCGTTCCTGGATTAGTTATTTGCGATATTGTATATTTGGTGCTGGCTAGTAGCAATAATAGTAGCAAAATCATGAAGGCATTAGACATCAAGTCTGTAAAAGCCGGCCAAATATTTAAATCTTCATTGTAGTCAGTATGTCGCGAACGACGAACCATAAATTTTGTTAATTTGGGATTTTAGATGTCGGATTAAATAAAAGAATTGATTACAAAGGATTACTGAGAATTTCAAATAATAGACTATATACCAATTTATATTAATATTAAAAATTTAATTTGTGTTTATTTGCTTTTCCATTCTCTGTCTCAATTGAGAAATTTCATTTTTGATATTATTGACATCTTGATTAAATTGTTGAACATTACTAATTAACATTTCTATACCTTGTTTATTTATTTCTGTTTGTTGAATAATTCCCTTAATTATCATAGCGCTGACATTTTTGTATTCAGTATTAAATTTATCATTGTTATTTTGAATAATATCGATAAAATCTGATTTCGACATATCCATTTTGACAATGAATTGATTGGCAAATCCTTCAAAATTGGTGGCGACGGTTTTAATTTGTTGGTTGTTATAACCGATTTGCTGTGATAAATTTAAAATCAGGCGATCGCCTAATGTTTCAACCGCTAAATTAGTTTGTTCTGTATGGTTTTTGACAAGTTCTACTAATTTTGTAAAAGTCTCAGATTTACTAACAATTTCTTTCTCTAATTTGTCAAGTTTATTAATTGCTCTGGAAAAACTATTTGCTCCCTGTTTGAGTTGGGGAATAATCTCACCCAGGGAGTTTTGATTATTTTGATGCAACTCTAAAACTTGAATTGCAGTTTGATTGCTATTTTTAATATCTAATCCTAAAGCAGTTAATTCTCCACTACAACGCTGCACTTCTACTACTGCTTGTTGAATAAATTTAGTAGTCTCGGCTAAACTGGCAGCGGATTGGGAAAATCTTTCTTGTATGGTAGCCAAATCGCCCGTAGCTGCTGATAATTTTTGCGGAAACTGACTCTTAGCAAATATTTCCGCAGACTGTTTAAATACATCAGATTTTTTATTCAGTTCATCAATTGTGTGTTTAAATTCATTAGCAGCCGCAGATATAGTCCCAGCAGCTTCATAAAATCTTTCATAAACTTGTGTGGCTAAATGACGAGCTTCTTCATTTCCTTGCTTCATTTCTTTAACTACACTTTTCATCGGTTCTTCTATTGCTTGCCGCATTGTAGAACCAAATCTAGTTAAAAATTGATCTTGCTGAGATACCATTTTATTGACAATTTTATCAAGGCGAGTATCACCTTGTACTTTAGGATGGTAAATATTATCTAGATAATCTTCCAGGGAACTAATAAGTCTATATTTAGCAAAACTAGTATTTTTCAACCAATTAAATAATGTTAATACAGTACTAAAAAAAAGTCCCGTTAAGCTTGTGATGAAAGCAATACTCATACCTTCCAACGGTTTTTTTAATTCTGCAAGTAAACCACTAACATTAGTACTATTCGTTTGATTGATTGTTTGACTAAGTGTACCTAAATTAATCGTAATGCCGAAAAAAGTACCAAGTAACCCAAAGGCTAAGAGTAAATTGGGGAGGATACGACAGAAGTAATCTATTTGTTCGCAGGTAAATCCCCCAACTTTTTCTTGGCTATAAATTTGGTCTATTAATGCAGCTGTATTAACTTGGTCTAAGTTGCTACTAGCTTCTTTAAATCTTTCTTGTAACTTGTCTACTATTTTGGGTTGCTGTCCAGATGGTTGTCTATTAATTAATCTTCTTACCTTTTCTTCTACATTTATCAGATGTCGATGGAGAGCTAAGCGATAAAAAATGGTAGTGATAGATGGTAAAACTACAAATAAAAGGGTGAGAATAATTAACTCAAGAGGTATTGGTGGCATGAAAATAATTTGTGAATTTGTAAAGATATATAAAATAGTTTGGTGTTCGCCAAACTAAAAAATAGACTTATAGAGGGTACTGAGCGAAGATTCTTTGTTTTTCGCGATCGTATTCTTCTTCTGTAATTAATTCATCAGCTAAATCTTGTTTCAGACGTTCTAATTCTAAGCGTCTTTTCGCACGATTATCAGTATAATCTAATTTGGATGAGTGATTAATAGAATCGACTGGAGAGTCAATCACGATTTCATCACTAAATGCTGGCTGATTTACTGTATTTTTCGCTGGCGTAATACTACGATTTTGTAAATTTTTAAATCGCTCATTTATCTTTCTCCGAAAGCGATTGATAATTCCCTCTTTAGCTGTAGGGTCAAGATTGGGGGAAATTCCAATTACTGCTATTTTATAGGGGTAATTCGGATGATCTTCCGGCAAACTATGTACTTCTTCAATAAACTGTTTAAGTTTAGGTGAATATGTACTATCCCAAAGTTCAGGTTCTCTGGCAATGACAGCAATTTCATTATCTAAAAGCTGTTGCAAAGCTTCAGTCATATCCTGGCGGTTAGCAAGTTCCTCTAAAGCTTGACTCCACTCTAGACTTAAACCAGCAATATTATAGCTATAGCGTAATTGATCGTAATATTGAAATTCTAATTGTTTATTTTCCTGATTATTTGTTAATAATTCCAATGCCAGAGAAGGATAAAAAATATCTTCTAACTCTTCCATTTTTTTTGCATCAGGCGGAATGATATCGGGAAAAGAAACGTTATGGTCGTTATGCAAAAAAGAAGAAGCAGAATGTTGTTCTCGTAAATACGGATTCCTCATTTTTTCCAGACTACTAATTAATCTGAGGGGAAAACCAGCATATTCATTAACAATTAAAATTTCGTCTTCTGCTTGTGTTGCTTTTAAAACACTGGGTTCGACTCCGATATCTTGTGTGAGTAAAGTTTTAAACTGTCTAACTTCTGAATCATCTGTATCTTTAAAACCGACTAATTTACTACTTTTAGCCGGGTCTTCACGAAAATAAGGGTCGCTTAAATTCAAACGCAACAGTGGTTCTGCTTCTTGCATCACTTGTGCTAAACGAGTTGAACGCACTGCTAACGAGTAGTTTTGCATAAATCGCTTAATCACAGAATTGACAATATTAATACTTCGAGAAGCAAATAATTTATCAACTTTGAGATCGATTTCTTTTTGTAACTGGTCTACAGTACTGCGTTCTCTATTGATAAAACTCGCTAAAGACAGTCCTCTACCAGTTTGTTCTGTAATTGTGGAACTAACTAACACAAATTGCCTACGGGAATCATCTGTAGGTAAAATAGTTTGATAGCAGCTATCAATATCTTCACTATCAAATATTGCTTCACCGCTCATTTCGTCAAAATTCAATTGCCTCAAGTCCCTATCTTGCTTTTCGTAGAAACTTTGTAAATCTTCTACTAAGCTATTAAATGCTGCAACTTGAGTTGCTCTTTCTTGGACGTGCTTTTGTAACTGATTCACAACTTTTAGCGCTTCTTGCACAATTGTGACATCGAAGTTATGCTGAATAATTTTGCAGGCTTCCTGGATTGATTTTCTAGCTTCGTCTTGAAATTGGCTATTTTTATTATTTAGTAAAGGAATACTCGCCTTTTGTTCGATATCCTCCATTGTTTGTTCGGTATCGCGCCATCTCCTTTCTAAATCTTCTATAATTCTCATTCCTCCATTATCAGTAATTTTTTCTTGCAAATTTAACTGATAGTTATGCAATTCATGTTGCAATGCATCTAGCCAATCACGGGTACTTTTAATGGAGAAATTAGCATCTGTGGGTGTAAGTAATTGACTAAGATATTCATCAATATTACTTTTGAGTTCCTTAGCAATATTGGGAGAAACCTGTATCAATTTTGTCAGCCAAATTCCCCTAGTGCTTTCAGTTTCACCAGGCTGGACTTTACGGAATTGTTCTCTAAATTCTCTTGGCAATTGTCCGCGAATATCAGTGCGATTTTCACGCTTTTGACACTCTGAAATTTGTCGTTCTAGTTTATTTCTCCAAGCACTGATAGTATTGCGAAAACTCTTATTATTTTCTTGGACTGATTCTGCCAGTTTGCTAGTAAAGTTATCCTTGCTTTCTGGGTCGTTGTGCCAATGATTTTGAATCAGGAATTGTTCGATTAAATTTAATGGATCTGGACTTTGACCTTTGCCGTTTAACCAAAATTTAACTAGTTCCAAACTAACGCGGTTCAAAGCAATTTGCACTATAGTATCGCGGGGAAAATAAATAGCCGCTAAGCCAAATGTTAAGTAACGCTGGGTATTAGGACGCGGGTGTTTATCCCACTGAATCATGTGTTGAAGAAAATTATCTCTACTGGCTTTAATTGCTGGTGCTAATTCACTGGAAAAATCGAGAGCAATTTTATGAGCGATGACGTTACATAGCTTACCTTGGAAAAGAATCGAATATTCGCCTCCAGTTTGACTAGATACTAAATATGTGTAGTCAAAAGGCGGACGCTGTTCTTGAATAAAAGTTAAATTTGCAATGTCATAAAAAGCTTCAAATTTTGTCCCTGGCGTACTATAGTAATTTAATTCTTTGAGAGCAGCATAAGTATTGGCGCTCATGCTAGGAGCATTGCCATATAATTCTGGACTAACGATTAAATAGCTGAATATTTGGGCGCTTTGGTCGCCATAAAGATGCCGCAGACTATAAGCAATATCCAAAAACATACCGCTACCAGTACCGCCACAAAGAGAACCAACTACAAAAATGCTCAATCCTGGTTCGACTCTCAAACCTGCTTTTAGCAATAAAGAATCATGTCCTCTAGTGCGTCTTTCTGCGCTTTCAATTGCTGTTTTAATCTTTTGATAATTATGAAAAAAAGCTAGTCTTCCTACAGGTCGAATACCTTTTGCACCTTCTTCAACTGCTTTAATATTTCGCAATAATTGTGGTGGAAACCATCTGCCAATATGGTCATAAGGGCCGTGACGAGTATATTCTGAGCGTCGCTCCAGTCCTTGAATAAACATACTAACTTCATTGGAGGACATTGTAGCGCTAACTTTTTCTGCCTCTTTAAAGCTGAGGTCTACACCATGATAGGTACTTCCTGTGCGAATACCAGTTATTTGGGTTGCGGCTTTATCTGTGTCAATGTGAATGAAACTGACAATTGGCAAGTTGCTTAAATCACCATAACGGTCAACAATTAACCGTCGAATTCTCATTAATACATCGCGTCCAGTACCGCCTAAGCCAATACAAATTGTGCGATTAATTCCCCGATATTGAAATTCATTTGTAGTTGCTTGACTCATAGTATGCACCTAATAATAATTATTTTTTAAGTTTAATAATGATTTCGTAGTCGCGTTTACGATATGGACAATTAATGCGAAATTTAGATTTATTTATGAGAGTACGTGAGGTAATTTCGCGCTCGTTGTAATAAATTGCTGCCAAATTAGTTGGTACTAAATAAAGTTTTTCACCTTTGCGCTCTAAATATGCTCTAACTTCTTCTCCTGGACAGTCAATAGAATCTACACAAGTGGAATCATATTCACCAATTGCAATTCTTTTATTATTTGGCAAAGTACATTTTTGGTCTTCTGGCTTGGCTGTGACTTCAAAATCGACTATTAATTCCCATTTTTTTCGCAATCGATATACTTTTAATCCAGCTAAAATAAGTGCAATAAATATTAATATTGAGAATAATCCAGGCAACCATAATTTTTTCACTAAATAAGGCGTAACTAAACAGGTTTCTTGATTACCTGGTGCTGGCGTGCAAAATTCCTGGACTGTAGGAGCAATGTCTACTACTGTGAGTTTATATTCTTGATTATTCTGTGTTTTAATTGATAGCGATCGCCTATTAATCGGTAAACTATTAATCCATGCTTGTCGTTGTTGGCTTTCTGGAGAATCTGCTAGGCGAAAGGGACTACCAGCAGGTGTTTCTATCCAAGTATCTGAGGTAATTCCTGGTTTTGTAAATAAAGGTGCATCACTAATCCAAACCACTGATTGCGGCTTGATGTTTTGATTTGCTTGTAGGCGATTTTGATTAATCTGAGCTAGACCTTGATAAATAGTCAACTCAGCTTGCTGAATATCTGTACCGTAATATCTCAGGTCTGGGGAAGGAATTTTTCCTAAAATTTTGTCAATATTTTCTTGATTTTGACTACTGAAATATATGGGTGCGCCCAACGGATTTGCATCCGATTTCACCTCATTTAAAACTATATCTTGAGCAAAAGGAATAACGTATACAGTATCTCCGGGTTTGAGGCTATCGGTAATAATTTGACGTAAGCGAATACGACCTTCATCATTCAATCCCACGCTTTCTGTCAAATCAATGGCTAAGACAACATCTCGTCCGCCACCCAAAATGGCAACTAAATCTAAGCCAACTTTTTGTGTAGAAGTAAGTGTTTGCCCCGGAGTAATTTTGTTTGTATCCACAAATAATACAAATTATTAAATAATGTATCGAACTTTTTATATAAATATTTAGTAAATGTAATTTGTGCTTTCATCTCCATATAAAAATGGTCATGATAAAAACTCCAACTATATTATTTACGCACTCGCGAATAGTAAGCTGTGCTTTTTGCGTTACTCAGACAAAGGGAGTTCAGTATGCGATGACTTTTGCTTGAAGTCTATTATCACATACTGTATACATTATGACTGGTGACTGAAAATTTATAGTATTGTTGGGAAAAGGGTTTTTATTTGCCCTTTCCCCACTTCTCTTAGAACGCCAGATAATTTGGCCTAATTTAAAAGTTCTCCAGTTTCTTGGAGGGAGTGCAAGCGGCGATAAATACCCTCGTGACGTAAAAGTTCGTCGTGGCTACCCACTTCTACAATCCTTCCTTGGTCTAGCACTACAATTTTATCTGCTTCCCGTACTGTACTCAGACGGTGGGCGATGACAATGGTGGTGCAAGTACCTTGGATCGATCGCATTGCTAGCTGAATTGAACGTTCTGACTCATAATCTAAGCTGGAGGTGGCTTCGTCAAAAACCAGCACGTCTGGTTTTACTAACAACGCCCTAGCAATTCCCAAACGTTGTCTTTGTCCTCCAGATAAGCGAACGCCTCGTTCTCCAACAACGGTGTAATAACCTTGGGGTAAGTGCTGCACCACTTCATCGACTCTCGCAATTTGACAAGCTTCTCGAACCTCCTCCAAACTGGCATCCCGCTTACCATAGGTGAGATTTTCCAATAGCGTACCGTTAAAAACGTCTACTTCTTGATGAACGATCGCTAATCTTCGTCTATATTTACCCACATCTAAAGTGCGAATATCTTGACCATCAATGAAAATTTCACCTGATTGAGGTTCAAAATATCGCAACAGCAATTTCACTAAAGTAGACTTTCCAGAACCAGAACGCCCCACTAATGCCACTGTTTGATATGGCTCAATCAACAAGTTAATGTCTTGCAAAACTTGAAGATTGGGATTATATCCAAAATTTACATGGAAAAATTCAATTTTTCCAGTGAATTTATAAGCTGATTCTGTCTGATTATTCTCTTCTACAAGACCAATAGAATCTTCTCCAGTTGGTTCTTGAAGAAATTCGTGAAACCGCAACATAGAGGAATAACGACGGGCAAAGCTTTCTGCCAAAGTACTAATAGGTTCTAGTTCGGCATAAGCCATGCTAGAAAGAGTTAAAACCATGATAAAATGACCGAGAGAAATTCTCCCGTCCACCGTTGCGGCTAAAGTTAATCCCAAAATTGCAAACACACAAAACTGAATTACGCTTCTTTGCCAAATAGACAGTTTCACATAACCTACGTGGACGCGATCGATAACTAGTTTTAGCTCTCGATCTAATCTCTGGTTTTGTCGCTTCAATTCCTTAGCTTCTGTAGCAAAGGCTTTCACAGTTTTGATATTTGTAATCAATTCGGAAGTGCGGCTTTCGGTATCTTCCATATATTTATCTAGAAGAGTTTCGTGCCAAATTAGCCGCTGTAAGTGCTTCAATGTGAAGCCAAGAATAAACACAAAAGAAATTAAATACAAAACTGCAATTCGCCATTCGATGACTAAAATAAATACAAAAATTGCCAGTACACGAATCAATTTAGGAATCAATTGTCCGGCAATTTCGGGATATGAAAAAGTATGGTTCCCAATACCTCTAGCTACACGCCCAGCAATGCGTCCCGGATTATTTTCATCATAAAATTCTAGTGGCAGGGTGAGAATTTTTTCGATGGCTGTTTGGCTTTGATAGCGACGCCGCCTTAAAGCAATAGCCCAATGATACCAAATTGTTAACCAAGGTTGTGTAGGCGCTCTCACTACAGTGACAACAAAAATTAAACTCAGTAATACTCCCAAAGATAGAGATTTATTCACTGGGTAATTTATGATGTCAGAAAAAGTTGCAATGGCACTTGCAAGGGGTTTATCCAACGGTTCATTGGACAAAACATTTAAAATCTGCCCAATCACATAAGGTACAACTAAATCAATAACCTCGTAAATGCTAGATGCTGTGATACTGAAAACACTCTGCTTCCAGTCAGCACGAAAGTAACTGACAATATCTCGAAATGTCGCCATGATGCACACCTTCCAAGAGCGCGATCGTGAGCTTGGAACTTATAAGTTACAGGTATACTACAAAATAGTCAAGGGCTAAAAGTTGAAATCACTCCTTTGAATTAGTAAGTACTTGTGCGGGGACAAATTGCAAATGATAGCGATAAAGAGCTACTGGGCGAGAACCTGCGATAAAATAATTTGGATCTTGGGGTGAAAGATAAACAGCAGTGACTTGATCCGCTTCAATTGCTGGATTATCCGCCATCACTTTGTGGTAAGCCGTGGTAGATTCTACAGAATTTAAATAAGGACGAGAACTGCCTTTAAATAGTTGTTGAAATACTTCTGTTGTCACAAACTTACCATCAGGAGTAGTTTCTGTAGCCCGTGCAGTAACAGTGGAAACTAGCTGGCGACTGCTACGCAAAAATGTAATTTGACGATTAGGTGAATCTGGATCTACTTTAACTGCTAACACCGCTTCATTTCCTAAAGAAGCCCGTGCCAAATTCAAACTATTAAATGCTCTATCTGCTACTAAAATTGGTGATTTGCTATCTACCCAAGGAAGTATTTTAAATCCAGTATTACGTGGTTGTTCTTTGATAAATCTTACTAGAAAACTTACAGGTTGATTCAATTGTCGGCGATTACCTTCAAACCCCGGCGTCACAATATCTGGAGCTAAAGGCGCAACCAAATCTATTAACGTACTTGTTACCTCCCAAGTGCCAGCCATCCACTCAGGGTAAACTAAATCACCCGATGCTGGTTGTACGGAAGTTAATTTTTCCCACTGAGGAAAGTTAGCTAAGCGTTGAGACAACTCCCCTGCAACGGCTTCTCCACTTCCTAAGAAGAATAAAATCAGCAAACAAAAACTCCAAATACTCTTAATTATAAACATGAGTAATTTTGTATTAAACATTGATTATTTATTGATGAAAAATGAATATATTCAGTCCGATTTGATTAATGAACTGATGTGTATGGGCAGACAAAATCTTTGCAACAAAATGAATTAGCCGTAGTGGTGTACAATTTTACAGATCTACCAACATACAATCCTCAATTCTGTTACAAATATGACCGAAAGCTCAAAGGATACAAACCCCTGAATTTATTGATGGGGATGATTAATTTAGAATTTTAAATTTTTAATTCGGAGCAAAGCGACGTGACATTGGCACTAGGTATGATTGAAGTTTACGGCGTTCCCACAGCAGTGGAAGTGGGAGATGCCATGTGTAAAGCTGCCCGTGTGACGCTTGTGGGGTATGAAAATACTGATTTGGGACGAATTACTGTGTTAATTCGTGGAGTTGTGGGCGAGGTGGATGTGGCAATAACCGCAGGGCTAAAGGCAGCGTTGCGTGTAAACGGTGGTGAGGTGCTTTCTGAGCATATTATTCCCCGCCCCCACGAAAATTTAGAATATGTTTTACCCATTTATCGCAGTGCCAATGTGGAACAATTTAGCGCAGATATTCGATTTCCTCCACCCCTGTCTGTGTAGAGACGTAGTAGAGACGTAGCAATGCTGTGTAGAGACGTAGCATTGCTACGTCTCTACAAAGGCTTAGGATAAAACAGAATTAATTTCATCAAATGTCTAATTAAATTTCAGCTGGTAAAGGTTGCCAAATTTCACCGTACTTTTCTTTTAAAGCTTGCCAATTTTCCACTTGTCCTGGTTCATATTCTCCTGGCTTACCCCATTGCAAAAATAAGCTTAAAGCTGGCTCTTGTTTATCATCTAAAAACCGAATGGCATAAGTTGTAAAATTACCTCTTTTTGCTTCCCCTGTTTCAAATTTCACTTGAGTAATTCTGTCCATATTCAAGTGAAATTCAAAACCTTCGGTGTGCATATTTGCATATTTACCCTTGGGTAATTCTGCATAAAATAGCTTTTCTAACTTACCCCTTGCTTCCAAAACAGCAGCACTGCTAGTAACAATTAGACGCAAAGTTCCTAGATTTTCACAAGCCGCTAAAAATTCTTTTAATGTTGTGGTCATTTGTTATTTGTCCTGAGTTATTAGTCATATCTATTTTTCATGTTGTTCATAAGCAGCGACAATTCGCTGAACTAATGGATGGCGAACAACATCTTTTTGGGAAAATTCACAAAAGGCGATGCCTTCTACATGTTTTAAAATTTGCAATGCTATTGTTAGGCCTGATGGTTGGTTGAGTGGCAAATCTGTTTGGGTAATATCGCCTGTAATTACCATTTTGGAACGAAAGCCCAAACGAGTTAAAACCATTTTCATCTGACCTGGTGTAGTATTTTGGGCTTCATCTACAATTACAAAGGCATTATTCAGAGTACGTCCCCGCATATAAGCCAGTGGTGCAACTTCAATGACACCGCGTTCCATTAAATTGGGTACTTTTTCGGGGTCGATGAATTCGTAAATAGCGTCGTAAAGTGGGCGGAGGTAGGGATTGACTTTTTGTTGCAAGTCTCCAGGTAAAAAGCCGAGTCGTTCGCCTGCTTCTACGGCAGGACGAGTTAAAATGAGTTTTTCAAATTGATTGGCTAGGAGTGCTTGGACGGCCACAACTACAGCCAGATAAGTCTTACCAGTACCGGCAGGCCCAATACCAAAGGTGAGGTCTCGTTTGCGTATTGCCTCGATGTATTGACGTTGACGAAAGGTTTTGGCGCGAATTTCTTCGCCTCGGCGGCTTCTGGCGAGGACATCTCGTTGTAAATCTTGCAGTTCGCCTTGCCGATCGCCATCTATGGCTTGACGAGCTGTTAAAATATCGGCACTGGATATTGTATTGCCTTTAGTCCACAGTTCTTCAAGCGATCGCACTAATTTCGTCGCCAGTTCAATTTGCTTATCTGTACCAGAAATCAGTAATTCTTGTCCGCGCAACACTAAATTAGCTCCTGTTTGCCGAGATAGAAATTTGAGATTTTCTTCTCCATCTCCTGCAAGAGCAATGGCACTGGAAATATTTGGCAACTGAATTGTTGAAGCACCTACCATAAGTAATTTTAGATTTGAGTCGCACCCTTGGTGCGCTTTGAGCACAACTTAAATTTGGGATTTGGAAATTATTTTTTTGGTATTGCCAATTTCATGCATGAAAACGTGGGTGCGCGATTTCAAAATCTTTTTAGAGACGTTGCAATTGCAACGTCTCTAAAACTAAGGTTTCTTTGATTTATTAACGAACAACTTTACGTGCGAGTTCTGCTTTGCGCTTCCGCCGCAAACTGGGTTTTTCGTATCTTTCACGACGTTTGATTTCGGATAAAATTCCGGCTTTTTGAATTTTCTTTTTAAAGCGTCTTAGTGCTGAGTCAATTGACTCATTTTCACCCAAACGAATTTCAGCCACTCCCTGGTTCACCTCCTTACAGGGATTATCACGGTTGTATATGACTATCAGCTAGTTTGATCAGTATGTAATTGATGGCAAGATTCAAAAAAATAGATTTTTGCTACTTTCCATCTCCACAAAAATTCTGAGCGGAGGTAACCACAACCGCTCAGACTTGTTTTTCTAGTTTTAATCTAGCGGATACGGGGTTTAACAATGGGTTTGGGCCCATTTGTTCGCGGTTCTCTTGTTTTTGGTGGTGGCGGCAATCGATCCTCTGTGTCTTCATCAAAAGACATACCCTCCCGACCTGGAGTAGTGCTGCCGTAGATATCCAGGTATACTGATTGCCCAGCTGCGGCTGCGGCTGCGGCAATTACTGTACGAATTGCCTGAATATTACGTCCTCCTCGACCAAACACTTTTCCTTTATCTGTGCTGTCAAAGGCGATGCGAATCCAAACCCGATTTAGGGTTTGGGAAATTTCACTATCGACGCTTAAAGTCTCTGGAGATTCTAAAAACGGCTGTACCAAAAACTTAACAAGCCCAACATAATTGGGACTGGCTTTTGGGGAGTTTGTTCCGAAATTATGATGCGGCTGTGGCACTGACCTGTTCAAAAACATTGGCTTTTACTAAGATGCGACGTACCGTGTCAGTAGGTTGAGCGCCTTGTTGTAGTCGCTTGACGATGCCGGGAACATCTAGTCGCACTTCATCAGTTCTGGGGTTGTAGAATCCCAACTCTTCTAGGGGACGACCATCGCGACGAGCGAGGCTATTAATGGCTACAATGCGGTAACTTGCTTCCCGCTTTTTACCGTATCGCTTCAAGCGCAGTTTGATCATGGTTGAAGAATCATTCTCCTGTTATTAGGTATGCCGAAATGCTAATTTTAGCACTGGTCTAGTGTTTGATGCTATTTTCTGGGCAATGGGCATTGGGCAATGGGCATTGGGCAATGGGCATTGGGCAAGCAGGAGGTGTGGGAGGTGTGGGAGGATGGGGAAGAAATCTTTCCCCCCACACTCCCCACACTTCCTTGTCTCCCCATCTCCCCATCTCCTCATCTCCCTCATACCCCATGCC
>NZ_JACKZU010000144.1:0-19150 GCF_014222165.1 Nostoc sp. 2RC | reverse complement strand
TTTTGGTATATTTTTGTACTCAAAAAATGTATGGGATGTAGAAATATCTCAGATTTCTATGTAAATTAGTTTGAAACATCACATTATGAAATTTCTAGCGATTAAGTAATAATTACATAGGCACATGAATCGATGGCAGAGCTATAAGTATTTTTTTCAAGAAAAGAGCATAATTCAACTAAGATTTTTGATGATTTTATAATATAAACATAAACAAAAAGCAAAATAGTTATCTATAAAGCAATTGTTAATTTTGAATATGTTGCATAGTAAACTTCTTGCAGAAGTAGGGAAAAGGGGGTGCATGTTTGGTATTTTCCCTTTCCCCAATAAAGATGCATCCCTTGGTCTAGTAAACATAAGCTGTAATTGTATTGGTTTTGCATATTTTTTGGTCTTGCTTGTTAACTGTTAAGTGTCAACGGTGAACAGTATTCTATGGAATATTTTTTTAGTTGGAAGTCCTTAATGTCTTACGTTACACAACATTATCAACAAAACTTTGTTAGTATTTTGATGGCGTCACCATGATTTCAGAATGTTGAAAAGCGTGGCTAAAAAAAAATTGGTAACAGACACCCGCGATAATTACAGTTGAATGTGGAAAAATATTTCGATGAGGAAATCAAGATTTATCCCCAATCAAACGGTTGACAAATAAAAATTTTGTAGTCATACTCAAGAACAAGGTTATCAAATTTTTTGAATTGATTTATCAGCGCTTCATTATTGTTGATAGTTAAGTTTTCTGGCTGGCACTATTGTATTTTTCGCTACTGGATTCGAGGACAAGTAACGATATAACTAAAGAAGCTTTCAAGTAACACTACCATAAGGATTCAGAATTCAGAATTCTCCAATTCAGAATTTAGCAGTCAGAATTCAAAATTTAGAAGGAGCTTACTATGGTTGGTATGTCCATCAATCAAATGTTTTTCCTGATTCTTTAAATTTTTTGGTTCTCGAACTTGTGATGCTTGCGGTGAACTGCAACAATGGCGGAAACTGCTGCTAAAAATTTTCTCTGAATTCTGACTTGTGTTAGCGTAGCTCATTCTGAATTTTGACTTCTGAATTATCAATCCAAAATCCAAAATCTAAAATCCAAAATTTTATCAGCTATCCCCTAGTAAGAATTGGAAGAAAATATGGCAGTCAATAAAGAAAGCCGATTATTCACAAAACCCGTTGTGCGATCGCGACTAATTTTAGCAGCTTCTATTACCTTAGCGGCTGGATTAGTTACTTTATATAGCTGGGCAACATTTTGGCCGAAAACCAAAGTTGAAACACCAGTAGCTAACCCTGCAAAAGCTACCACACCGACAAAAGTTGCTGTTACAGCCTTGGGACGTTTGCAGCCAGATGGGGAAGTTATTTCTTTAAATGCTCCCAATGCTAATAATGGTGTGCGAGTGGAAAAATTATTAATCAAGGAAGGAGATGCAGTTAAAGCTGGGCAAATATTAGCGTATCTAGAAACCTATGGCCGCGCTCAAACAGCATTGCAACAAGCAAAAGACCAACTGCAAGTTAGCAAAGCTAAATTAGCGCAGGTGAAATCTGGGGCGAAAACCGGAGATATTGATGCTCAAAAAGCAGCGATCGCGCGTTTAGAGTCACAATATAAAGGAGATATTGCTACCCAAGAGGCTACAATTGCCCGCGTCCAGGCTGAGGTAGATAACGCTCAAGCCGAGAATAATCGCTATCAGCAATTATATAAACAAGGTGCGATCGCAGCTTCCGTAGCAGACAGCAAAGCTTTACAACTCAAAACTACACAACAGCAACTCACAGAAGCCCAAGCCACCAAACAACGCACCCAAGACACATACCAAGAACAACTTAAGCAAGCACAAGCCCAACTCAAAAGTATTAGCGAAGTACGTAGCGTAGATGTCCAAGTCGCACAAACTGAAGTCAACAGCGCAACAACTTCCGTTCAACAAGCAAAAGCAGACTTGGATTTAAGTTATATAAAATCTCCCATCAACGGCAAAATCTTGAAAATTCATGCCAAAACCGGAGAAGTAATTAGCACCAGCACAGGATTTGCTGAGATAGGTAAAACATCGCAAATGAATGTCATTGCAGAGGTATATCAAACCGACGTTCAAAAAGTGCGTGTCGGACAAAAAGCCAACATCACCAGCACTGCATTTCCTGGAACATTAAAAGGAACCGTCAAAGAAATTGGCTGGTTAGTTGACAAACAAAGCATTTTCAGCCTCAACCCAGGCTCAGACACAGACCGCAGAATAGTTGAAGTCAAAATCTCCATCGATAACCCCGCAGACAGCGAACGAGTCGCACGCTTAACCAACTTACAAGTAGATGTCGCCATTCAGATTTAGTTTAGGGCATGGGGAGATGAGGGAGACAAGGGAGACAAGGAAGACAAGGCGAATAACTCTTAATTCCTAACTCCTAACTCCTAACTCTTAATTCCTAACTCCTAACTCTTAATGACCAATGACTAATAACTAATTTATGAATTTTAAAATTCCTTTAGCATGGCTACAGCTAGCCCAGCAAAAAGTTCGTTTAATAGTAGCTGTAGCCGGGATTGCTTTTATTGTGCTGCTAATGTTTGTGCAACTTGGTTTTCAAGATGCTCTTTATTCTAGTGCAACGGCAGTACATCAAAATCTCAAAGGAGATTTATTTTTAGTGAGTTCGCAATATAAATCTTTGACCTCAAATCAAAGCTTTTCCCGGACTCGTTTGTATCAAGCTTTAGGGTTTAATGGCGTAGAGTCTGTTAGCCCTATGTATTTGCAATTTGCCAAATTAAAAAATCCGGTAACTGGGGAAAAATATTCAATATATGTTATTGGTTTTGACCCAGGTAAACCAGTGATGAACATTCCAGAAATTGAGCAAAATTTAGATAAGCTCAAAATTCCTGATGTCATGCTTTTTGACAGAATGTCTCGCACGGAATTTGGCCCCATAGCTGAACAATTTGATGCGGGAGATACAGAACAGACAATTGAAATATTTCCCTTTAATTCATTAATTGGTTATAAAGTCAGGATTGGTGGCTTATTCAGTTTAGGGCCTTCCTTTGGGGTAGATGGTAATTTGGTTGTCAGTGACTCAACTTTCCTAAGGATAAATCCCAACACCCGTCCAGCAGATATGATTGATGTCGGTTTGATAACCCTCAAACCTGGTAGTGATGCACAAACAGTGCTAAAAGATTTGCAAGCAAGTTTGCCAAATGATGTGCAGGTTTTTACACGCCAAGGCTTTATTGATTTTGAGAAGAAATATTGGTCTGTGAGAACGCCTATTGGTTTCATACTTAACCTAATGTTGACAATGGCTTCTGTTGTGGGTGTAGTAATTGTCTATCAAATTCTTTATAGTAATATTGCTACACAGTTCGTTGCTTATGCCACATTAAAAGCCATAGGTTATGCCAATAGATATCTGTTGAATGTGGTATTTCAACAAGCTTTAATTCTAGCAATTTTAGGTTATATTCCAGGCTTTATTACTTCTGTATTGTTATACGATTTTGCAATGGAGGCAACTAAATTGCCAATCATTATGACTGCTAACAATGCAATCTTGGTCTTAACATCAACAGTTTTAATATGCATCACTTCCGGAGGACTAGCCATCAATAAACTCCGTTCCGCAGACCCAGGAGATATTTTTTAAGGAAACTTCTAAATAAAGAAATATCTAACTCTGTGGTGTGGGCGTTTCGCCATAGGTATCTAACAACTGACAAGATGTCCAACCCACAAGATTAGACAATTTCTTTTTTGGTAATCCTTTGCACTTCTGTGTGATATCAAAGCAAAACTTGAATCCAAAATTGGTACAAATTTCCCTCTATGAACTTCAAAAACCAAACTCTCCTGATTACCGGAATTAATGAATTTGTCGGCTTGCGTGCAGCCGAATTAGCCATCGCGCAGGGAATAAAAGTTCGTGGATTACAAACTTCTAAAGAACAGAACAAAACAGCCCTAAATTTAGGTATTGAAGTTATTACTGGTAACATCACTGACCCTAATATTGCTCAAAAAGCTTGTCAGGGAATAGACGTTGTTTTACATACAGAACAAATGGCCCAAGAAGCCGGCCCAATTAATCATTTTAGAGAAATCAACGTTAACGGTGCTGTTAACATTGCGAAAGCTGCAAAGCAAGCAGGGGTTAACACTTTTGTGCATCTTTCCAGTATCATGGTTTATGGTTTCAACTACCTTGATGGCGTTACAGAAACCGACACACTTTCTAATGACAACAATCCTTACTGTCAAACAAAAATAGAAGCAGAAACAGCACTTCTAGAATTAAATAATCCACCAGATTTTGGGATTATTATTATTCGTGCCGGTGATATTTACGGCCCTGGAAGTATTCCTTGGATAGTCAAACCAATTTTGATGATGCGCCAAAAATTATTTGCATATCCCAACGATGGTAAAGGAGTCATCAATCATGTGTACATAGATAATCTAATTGATGGCATCTTTCTAGCGATAGAAAAACAGACTTGCGGAGAAATATTTAATATCACCGACGGACAACAAACTTCATGGAAAGAGTATTTCATGCGCTTAGCAGCAATGGAAAACTTACCAGCACCTCTTTCATTACCAAAAGATGAAATGAAATTGTTTTTAAAACTACGCGCCCAAGGACAAAAATTATTTCGGAAAAAAGCCGATATTTTACCGGAATCTGTAGATTTTATGACTCGTCCCTATGCGTGTTCCATTGCTAAAGCCCAAACTTTGTTAGATTATAAACCAAGAATTGACCTCGAAGAAGGTATGCAGCGTACACATGAATGGCTGCAACAAACAGAGATTGAAAATTTAGTGAAATAGGGGAGTTTAGAGTGAGGGGTTAGGAGTTAGGAGTTTGGAGTTTGGGGTTAGGAGTTTGGAGTTTGGAGTTTGGAGTTTGGAGTTTGGAATTAGAAGAATAGAAAATTCAGTAAGTGTGTTATTGCTTCTTAATTACCCTGAAATTATTTCACTTGGGTATCAAATTATTCTGACTTCTGACTCCTGACTTCTGACTCCTGACTTCTGACTTCTGACTTCTGACTCCTGACTTCTGACTTCTGACTCCTGACTTCTGACTTCTGACTTCTGACTTCTGACTTCTGACTTCTGATGTTGCATTTGACTAACAATTATTTGCAATTAAGTTTAAAATAATCGACAGATTGTGTGAATACTTGTTTGATATGAGTAGCAATCAGCCACGATTGAGTATTGGATTACCTGTATACAATGGTGAAAAATTTCTTCAAGAAGCCTTAGATTCTCTGTTGGCTCAAACCTTTGAAGATTTTGAATTAATTATTTCAGATAATGCATCTACAGATAAAACTGAGCAAATTTGTAGAGCATACGCCAACAAAGACCAACGTATTCGTTACTACCGTAATGAGCATAACATTGGTTGCGCTCGTAACTTCAATCGTGTTTTGGAGTTAGCTTCGGGTGAGTATTTTAAATGGGCAGCTTATGACGATTTACATGCCCCTGATTTTATCAGTAAATGTGTTGAAATACTCGATAACGACCCTAGCATTATTTTGTGTCACACCCAGGTGTATTTTATAGACGAACAAAGAAAGTTTCTCCAAAACTACAATATTAAACTCAAAACAGATTCTCTAAAACCACAAGACCGCTTTCACGAATTACTAGCTAAACACCTATGTTATCAGTGCTATGGCGTAATTCGTACTAGCGATCTCAAAAGAATACCACCTATGGGTGGTTATGGGAATGCTGATGGAATTTTGTTGTTAAGGCTTGGTCTTCTGGGTAAGTTTTATGAAATCCCAGAATACTTGTTTTTTGCTAGAAGTCATCCGCAACAATCAATGAGTATGTTTTTCCCCGATTATTTGTTGGTTGCAAACAATAATCAAGCATCTTCATTGACTGAATTACCTGATTTTTATAGCTATACAGTGTGGTTTGATTCTGCAAAGCAAGGAAAAATTTTATTCCCCCACTGGAGAATCTTATGGGAGTATTTCCGATCCATTTGGTGTAGTCCTTTAAGTTTATATGAACGGTTATGTTGTCATAGAAGCTTACACCAAAAGTTAAAAGGCACAGAATATTTGTTATTGAAAGATTTGCTCAAAGTTTTGCAACAACTTGCATTAAGTTGGCAAAATACATCATTTTCAGAACAAAAAATCACATTTTGAATTCAAGAATAACAGTAATATTGAAAAGTAAAAAGAGAAGCCTGAAAAATCAAATCTTTCATCTCTTTTTATTTTGAACTTGTGAATTTTGATTTGGTGTTTTTTTTGAATTTACCAAACTAACCATTTTCACGACAAAAATATGCTGAAACTATCTCACTTATCTTACTTTTTGCTTGCTACTTTAATGGGCATTAGCTTTGCAAAATCAGTGAACGCTGAACCAACAGCAAAACTGAATATTGTAGTCAATGGAATCCGTCACCAAAAAGGTGAGATTTGCTTCCGAGTTTTTGGGGGTGAAAAAGGATTTCCCATGAGTAATACTAGTGAAGTTAAAAGTGGCTGCGCTAAGATTACAGGTTCTTCTGTAACAAAAGAATTCTCTGGTTTAAAACCAGGGACTTATGCTGTTGCTGTAGTTGACGATCAAAATGGCGATCGCAAACTCAATAAAGACTTTTTTGGTATTCCTACAGAAGGTTTTGGCCTTTCCAAAAATCCAACTGTATCCATACAAACAGGCACACCAAAATTTCGTGATGCCAGTTTTGTAGTGAACAAAAATACCACAGTCAACATTAGGATGAAATACTCTTTGGATTCATAAAGGCGAGTAGGGAGTCGGGAGTGGGGGAATAAGGGAGACAAGAAAGACAAGGGAGAATAACTCCTAACTCCTAACTCCTAACTCCTAACTCCTAACTCCCCACGCCCCACGCCCCATTCCCTATTTTCGGAGAATTTAATGGAAGATTTGGCAATATTTCTGTCTAAGTCTTTGATGGGTTGGCTGGTTATTCAGGTGTGTTTAACGCTAATCTTTCTTTGGTATGTGCGCTCATCTCCAAAAACTTTATTATCAGATGAGGAGTTGCCTAAAACAGCAGTAATTCTTTGCTTGCGGGGAGCAGATCCGTTTTTACCTAGTTGTTTGCGATCGCTCTTAAATCAAAACTATCCTAATTACGATCTCAAGTTAGTTATTGATAGTCAGGAAGATCCAGCCTGGAAAATTGCCAGCGAAACTATTATAGAACAAGAAGCGACTAATGTTCAAATCAGTCCTTTAAGAATAGTACGCAATAATTGTAGTCTCAAATGTAGTTCTTTAGTGCAAGCTGTCCGCGAGTTGGATGATTCCTATAAAGTAGTTGCTTTAGTAGATGCTGATACTGTAGTTCATCGCAATTGGTTGCGAGAATTAGTCAGTCCTCTAGGGGATGCTAATGTTGGAGCCACAACCGGTAATCGTTGGTATGCGCCAACAGGTAGGCATTGGGGATCTTTAGTACGATACATAGGCAATGTATCGACAGTAGTCCAAATGTTTCTCTTCCAAATTCCTTGGGGCGGAACTTTAGCTATGAAAACAGAAGTGCTTCACCAAACAGAACTTTTAGATAAGTGGGCACAAGCTTTAAGTGAAGATTTCATGATTCATGATGTCCTAAAAATACATGGATTAAAAGTTAAGTTTGTACCTTCTTTACTCACAGTTAATCGTGAAGAAATTGAATTAGTCAACTTACTCGATTACCTCAAGCGTTTAATACTTTGTTCTCGACTTTATCATCCCCGTTGGTTGGCTATAGTTAGTGAAGCTGTTTCTAGTATTCTGTTTCCCACTACAGTGATTATGCTAATTTTAGATTCATTGTTAGAAGCCAAATGGGAAGCAGCATCTCTATTATTTGTTTGCTATAGCGTCTACATTGTCGGATTACTTTTGCTGATGCTCGTCTTGGAGCTAGGTATACAGCAAGTGGTTCGTTTAAATGACCAACCAATAACCAAATTATCAGCCCCTACCATCGCTAAAATGTTAATCGGCATTCCGCTAACACAATGGGTTTATGGCTTAGCAATGCTATCGTCTCTGTGGATTTCAACAGTCACCTGGCGCAGTATCAGCTATCGAGTTCGAGGAGCTTGGAATATTCGCTTAGTAGAATATCGCCCTTATCAATGGTTGGATCAACCTATTAATAGCAAAATTTCTCTTTGAATAGGAGTCAGGAGTCAGGAGTCAGGAGTCAGAATTCAGGAGTCAGAATTCAGGAGTCAGAATTCAGGAGTCAGAATTCAGAATTCAGAATCGGGTCTTTATCTAAACAGGGTCTACTTTGAAATTCTTAGTTTTTTGAAAATTGGGTTTTATTTTTAAATCCTAAACTCTTGGCTGTTAAGAGTTTACCGTTCTCTTTTGAAAAAGTCCAATTCTCAATTTTGACGAAGTTTAACTAAGATAAATAGACGATCAAACTCTAACAAAAAGAGACTTCTAATTGATTGACCATTGCCTACTCTTTGCTTTAAATATCAACTAGGCTTTGAAAACTATCAGCCTAAACATTAATTAGTACTTGATTTATATTAATTTATTTTTATTAGACTATATTAATTATAATCCTTGTCAAACAATACATATTACCTCATTTTTGTCAAGGATTATAAAATATATTAAGGGGAATTTTGACTGAGAGTTTTTAGTGTTGTGATAATTTCTGATTAAGGGTCAGAAAATTCATTTTTATCATCTCTAATTGAAAATGATTCTAAATGCGTAAATCCTCAGAGTAACTATATTTTTGGGAATTGTAGAGCCAAATAGTCAGGATATTGTAAGAAACAATTCATCAGCAGTCTCACTTCAAAATGAATCAATAATCAGATTCATAAAGCTTAATTATTGCCAATTAAGCTTACATAAAATATTCTGAATTCTGATTCCTGAATTCTGAATTCTGAATTCTGAATTCTGACTTCTGATCCCTGAATTCTGACTTTTCATGAAACATTGCTGCGTAAGTCCTAAGTTCAAAACCAGCATTTTCGTGAAATAATTCATTTTTGATATGACTAAACAACGACTCCGCATTGCCCTATTTACCGGATTGTATGCTCCTTTCTTAACTGGAGTTTCCGTGGCAGTACATCAACGAGTTCGTTGGTTGTTACAACAGGGACATGAGGTTTTTTTGATTCATCCACAAATTAACGATCGCTACCCTAAAAATGTTGGCGATCGCCCCATGTTAGGATTAAATGAAATTCAATCTTTCCCTAACTTAACTACTTACGCATTCCCCACAAAACCATTAATCTTTTACAAATCTCTTCCCCAACCATTGCACTATCGGCATTGGAGTGATACCAAGCTGTTAGAAAAGTTTCAGCCTGACATTATAGTGGTGGAAGAAGCACCACAAATGAGAGGTTTATACTCACTTTTCTTGCAAGGTTACGGTCGCCCTGTGGGAACACAATACGCAAGACGAACAGGTACGCCAATAATATCACTTTTCCACACTGATATTGTTGAGTACATCAAATATTACTTTGGCAATAGATTCTTTAGTTTAATTCGTCCAATTCTTCCCATTTTGGTGAAACAATTTAGCAAGTCTTATGACTTCAATTTCTTTTCTTCTCAAGAACAATTGAATAAATACAAAACCTTCAAATGCCAACGTGCTGAATATCTTGCTTATCAAGGTATAGATTGCGAAAAATTTCACCCGCGTAATATTTGTTATGACCCAATTCCCAACGACAGCAGACCAACTTTGTTGTTTGTTGGACGCATTACTGCGGAAAAGAATGTCAGCCAATTAATTGATATATATCCACTCATTGCAGCCAAAATCCCTGATGTTCATCTGGTGATTGTTGGTAGTGGCCCCCAAGACGAAGAAATCCGTCAGCGTGCCCAAAAATATGCATCGGGTATCACCATCTGGGGTGAGTCCCACGGTTCGGAACTTTTAGGTTGGTTTGCGAGGGCAGATATTTTTGTTAACCCCTCCATCACCGAAAACTTCTGCACTACAAACAACGAAGCTTTAGCCTCTGGAACCCCTGTGATTGCTGTGATTGCACCTTCAACCTCAGAACAGGTAACTCCTGGTTATAACGGCTTTTTGGCTCAACCCAACAACCCAAAAGACTTTGCCCAGAAGGTGATTGCGATTCTAGAAAATCCCGACTTGAAAGCAGAAATGACCACACAAGCCCGACCTTCCATAATCGATTTTGATTGGTCAGCATGTATGGAAAAATTTGAAAACAAACTCTATCAAATCGTTAAGGAGAATAGGGATTAGGGCATAGGGCATAGGGCAAGCGGGGAGTGTGGGAGGTGTGGGAAGTGTGGGAGGATGTGGAAGAAATCTTTCCCCCCACACTCCCCCATCTTTCCATCTCCCCTTTCCCCTTTTCCCTTTAACCTTTCCCCAAGGCGTTGCCATCTCCCCCAGTCCCTCATCTCCCCTGAGATTGATACAATTTCATCACCTGATTCAGGGCTAATCTAGATTCAACTCCTAGTGTTAGCGGTGATGTATGTCCTGAGGATAGATGTTCGGCGGCGGCGCAGCCAATCATGGCGGCGTTGTCAGTACAGAATGTCAAAGGGGGAAATAGTACGCGCAGGTTATGTTTGCTGGCGGCGGCTTGGAGGTTTTTTCTCAGACCGCTATTGGCTGCTACGCCACCGCCAACGGCAATTGTGTCTAAACCATAGTCTAGGGCACAGGCAATAGCTCTTTTGGTTAGCGATCGCGCTACAGTATCCTGAAAGCTAGCTGCTACATTTGCCACTGGCACTTGTCTACCATCTTTTTCTAGCTGCTGTACTAAACGCAATACAGCCGTTTTTAACCCGCTAAAACTTGCATCATAAGGATGAAACCCGCCACTAGGTAAAGAAACTTTTCCTTCTGGCAAAACAAAGGCTTGGGGAGCTCCTTGTTGTGCGAGTTTGTCAATTACTGGCCCGCCAGGATAACCCAGTTTTAATAATCGCGCCACTTTATCGAAGGCTTCGCCGGCAGCATCATCGCGAGTTTGTCCTAGCGTTTCGTAATTACCACAATCTTTAACATAAATCAAGCTTGTATGTCCGCCTGAAACCAGTAAGCTAAGAAAAGGGGGATTTAAACTTGGCTCGCTCAAGTAAGTTGCGTAAATGTGACCTTCGAGATGGTGAACTCCCAAAAAAGGTTTGTTGTGTACCATCGCCAAGGTTTTGGCAGCAGTTAATCCCACCAGCAGCGCTCCCACGAGTCCAGGAGCGCAAGTGGCAGCAATTCCATCAATTTCACTCCAGTTGAGTTTGGCTTGCTCTAGAGCTTGGACGATGGCTTGATTGACTGTTTCTAAGTGCTGGCGAGAAGCTACTTCTGGTACTACCCCGCCATATTGCTGATGCACTGGAATTTGCGAGGCGATAATGCTGCTGTAAACTTGACGATTATTCACAATTGCGACAGCAGTTTCATCACAGCTAGTTTCTATTGCTAAAACGGTTGTCATTGAGAGAGGGGAATGGGGAATGGGGAGTAGGGAGTTTTAAGTCCTGAGTTTTCAGTGGCACAGACAAAATCGTCCTTGCTTACTACCCTACTACAAGAATTAATATACTCAGCAGTTGTTACTCACTACTCCTTACTCCCCATTCACCGCTCCCCACGTCATCTTGGTTGAGAAGCTTTAACTTTTATTTACTGAAACTTTACTCGGTTCCCACCCAAGAGTATGATGACTTCCTAGTTATGCAAATAAAGACTGTACAAGCCGCTTCGTTTTGTACAAAGAACTTTTTGTTTTGTAATAAAAGGAAACACTCTATGCGACGATTGTTTGCTTTGATTTTAGCGATTTGTCTGTGGTGCAACTTTGCCCCCCCAGCACAAGCTCTAGGGGCTAACTTGACACCTTGTAAAGACAATCCCGCTTTTCAAGAGCTGGCAGCTAACGCCCGTAACACCACCAGTGACCCACAATCAGGTCAAAAGCGATTTGAACGTTATTCTCAAGCGCTGTGCGGCCCTGAAGGTTACCCCCACCTGATTGTTGATGGTCGCTTAGATCGTGCTGGTGATTTCTTGATCCCCAGCCTTCTATTCCTATACATCACTGGCTGGATTGGCTGGGTAGGTCGTGCCTATCTCCAAGCGATTAAAAAGGAAGGAGATCCCGAACAAAAAGAAATCCAAATTGATCTGGCTTTGGCACTACCTATCATTGCTACAGGCTTTGCTTGGCCAGCAGCAGCAGTCCAAGAATTACTCTCTGGTAAATTAGCAGCCAAAGACTCAGAAATTCCTGTTTCCCCACGCTAAACCAGTTTCACTAGTTCATTTGTTTGGAGACTAAATTCATGGCAGACAAAGGCGACAACTCATCCTATTTGATTAAATTTATTTCCACAGCGCCAGTGGCAGCTACCATCTGGCTGACAATCACAGCAGGCATTTTGATTGAATTCAATCGCTTTTTCCCGGATTTACTTTTCCACCCACTACCATAAGGTGGAAAATCAAATTTTCGGAAAACTATCTGAAATTGTTTAGTTAGTATATTTGGACTAACTAAACAAAATTTTCACCTAAATAGGTAGTAAAAAGAGGTTTTTGAAACTCGCGATTTTGCTTAGATATCGCGAGTTTCAGAGCTTTCAAATAAGCTAAATTAATTTTTTTTAACTTCCTAAGCAAAAGACATCTTTAGCTACAATTATTATTAATATAAAAATGCCACCATTTTAATTGAGAGGCGAACATAAAAATATGGCGCAAGCAGTAGATGCATCAAAAAATAACCCCAGCGATCCCAGAAATCAGGAAGTTGTTTTTCCTGCATTTGGCGATCCACAACTAGGTAACCTAGAAACCCCAGTTAATTCTTCTCGCTTGATTGCAGAATTCATTAGGAACTTACCTGCTTATCGTGCTGGTTTAACTCCTTCCAGACGCGGATTAGAAGTTGGTATGGCTCATGGTTACTGGCTGTTTGGGCCTTTTGCCAAATTCGGGCCACTGCGGGATACAGCTAATGCTAATTTGGCTGGATTACTAGGAGCGATCGGTTTAGTTGTTGTTTTGACCGGTGCTTTATCTTTGTATGCCAATAGTAATCCTCCAAAAGCTCTTCCTAGCGTTACTGTACCCAATCCTCCAGCAGATGCTTTTAACTCTAAAGAAAGCTGGAATAACTTTGCCAGTTCTTTCTTAATTGGTGGTATTGGTGGTGCAGTAGTCGCTTACTTTTTAACTAGTAACCTAGAATTAATTCAAGGTTTATTTGGTTAATTTAGTCATTAGTCATTAGTTATTGGTCATTAGTTATTGGTTAGTTCTTACAAACAAAAAACAATCGATAGCAAAGGACGCATGACCAAGCGCAAAGTCAAAAGCTAAGGCTTCCTTAGCTTCAAATT
Source organism: Nostoc sp. 2RC (assembly GCF_014222165.1). Taxonomy (NCBI): domain Bacteria; kingdom Bacillati; phylum Cyanobacteriota; class Cyanophyceae; order Nostocales; family Nostocaceae; genus Nostoc; species Nostoc sp. 2RC. The sequence goes on along the minus strand of NZ_JACKZU010000144.1, from coordinate 5,723 downwards.
TTGTAAAACAAATGACAAAAGTCAAAGTCTGAGTAAAGGAAATCTTTGCTCAGACTTTTTAATATTAGTTATTAGTTATTAGTTATTAGTCATTAGTCATTGGTCATTAGGGAAATTGAAAAAATAAATTATTCCGGTTAATGCGTTGACTGTTGACTGTTGATTGTTTACTGCTGACTGTCAACCGTCAACAGTTAACACTTTTCTATGAAATATTTTTTTATTTGGAAGTCCCTTATACCAATTTAATGTAAAGCTGCACTAAATGAGTAACTCTCTATTCTTGGCGCTCTTGGCGTACTTGGCGGTAGCCTGCGGCAAGCCGCTCTGCGTCTACGTTTAATATTCTGTGCATCTTCATACAGAATTGGTATTAGTTCCTATAACAAAGGACACAAAGAAAAAGCTTTGTGTCCTTTGTTCATTAATGCTGAAAATGGGTATGTTGTTAAAAATGCTTATCCAAATAAAGCCGCTTCGATGTCATTTAAAGCAGTTTTAAAATCGTCATTAACGATTTGAATATCAAATTCATCTGCGGCCTTAATTTCTTCTTGGGCGCGGTGCAGACGACGGGCGATCGCATCTTCAGAGTCTTGATTGCGAGAGCGTATCCGTTTTTCCAATTCCTCTAAAGAAGGCGGTAAAATAAAAATGCTGAAGGCAGTGGGGAAAGAAGCACGAATTTGTCTTGCTCCTTCTAACTCAATTTCTAACACCACCAACTTGCCAGAATTAATCTGGTTAAGCACAGCTTCACGGGGAGTGCCGTAATAGTTACCAGCAAATTCCGCCCATTCTAAAAATTCACCTCCCGCGATTAATTGTTCAAACTTACTACGGGTAATAAAGTAATAACTTTTGCCATCGATTTCCCCTGGACGGGGAGAACGGGTCGTCGCAGATACCGAATAATACAGTTCCGGATGACGCTGTAGGAGCGATCGCATTAAAGTACCTTTACCGACTCCACTAGGGCCAGTTAAAACAATCAATGCGCCTGGATTTAGAGATTCCTTGGTAGTGGCACGACTCTGGATGGGTAAAACTCGGATCATCCGTTTAACCTGTGAATTAATCAATAGATATTATTTATGACTGTTGTATTCGTGGCCAAGCCCACCATTGACTACGGTATGTGTAGCGTCGGTGGCAAAAAATTGATCTAATTCACATGGTACTGCCGATATGCTGCAAAGAGAGTAAGGTTTTTAACCCACTCCTTGTCAATTATCTACAGTCTGATGATCGCGGGAAATCACAAAGCGATTCGCTACCGTTTCCGGCTGAATCGCTGACAGAATTACGTGGCTGGAATCAGTGATAATTACAGCCCTAGTCCGCCTACCATAAGTTGCATCAATCAGTTGACCCCTGTCCCGTGCATCGGTAATTATCCGCTTAATCGGGGCAGACTCTGGACTGACAATTGCAACTACTCGGTTGGCAGACACGATGTTGCCAAACCCAATATTGATTAGCTGAATGTCCATAAAAAAACTGAGATCAAACGCGGTTTAGGAAGCTTTTAGTAAACTTATTTCCATGTTATCGCCAATAAATAGGAGTTACAACGCTTAAATTCACGCCAGACTTTGTTTTTAAAATAATGTCTGCTTTTTTAGCTGATAAACAGCTAAATATCCTAAAAATCTACCTAAAGATATAGGGAAAATTATACTGATATCAGTTACTCAGGTGATGTATATTTATTTTTTTGAAATAAGTATCTAATACCATTTTGGATTTTAGATTTTAGATTTTGGATTAGGAATTGCTTTGTACATTTTGATTCTGAAAATCCATCTGTAGCATTCTTTTTTCAAATTGGTATTACCCCTTTCCCCAGCCCTCACCCACCAAAGTTGACTCGCCAGACCACTAGGTGTAAGGGCTTTGAACGCGTAACACTCCTATACCCTCCCCAAAACCGAGCAGAAGATTTAAATGATTCCTTGTATAGTGGGGGCAAATATCTGCTCCCTTTACCTCTAATTATGATTTGTACTCATGCAAGGATGAGGCGATCGCAGACAAAGGTTATTCAATCATGCTGTAAATATGCAACTTTTGCAAAAAAACTGGCTTGATTCGTGGTTATTCCATCGCTATGTTCTTCACTACGCCACTCCCAAACAACTCATTCAACCAGCAATTAAGGAATGGATTGTCCAAGGCTTGATCCAAGCAATGCCAACCTTAAAGATTAAACAGTATTTTGAGGCAAAGCCAAACTGGTTTGAAGAATGTGATTACTTAATTGTTGCAGTGGAAGCAATATCTAATGAGTTAATCGGTGTGTTGGCATCTACTTGGATAGAAACAGATTCATTACCCTTTCTGCACATCAAAATCCAAATGATTGCAGACCGTTATCAAAAAACACATCTGCTCAAACATATGTGGGGATTCCACCTTTACAAGGTGAGTCAAGGAAATTGGGGATTCCCATCAATCGTTGCTCTGAAAACTTGTCATCCTGCCGTTTTTTCCGCAATGCGCGTGTTCTCACGCTTTGACGGCGTTAAAATGTATCCTCGAATTGATGACAAAATGCCAGATCCAGAGATGAACCAGATAGCTAGTCTGATTGCAGAAAGTATCTGTCCTGGTCTAGAGTTTTGCTGCCATACTGGCACGATTAAAAATGCTAGCGTCCCGATAGATTTTTACCCTTCCCTACCAACAACAAAGAAAGCTGACGTAGGACACTATTTCCAAAACAATCTGACTCCAGCAGATCGGCTACTTTGTATTCTTCACATATCAACAGATTTAGCAAAACATCGGATACTACAAGCGTTGTGCAAAAAACTAAGCTAATGCCTGTGGTGATTGGTGACAGTTGACAGTTGACTGTTAACACCCTAATGGAGTCAATGTACAAGTTAAATACCTGATAACCATTTAAAAACAGAGGTAATTTATGGAGCCTATTAGCATCAGACCTGGTTCATACCGTCAGTTTGGCCCATCAGAAGGTTGTACTTTTTGTTTGGTGACCAATACAGATATTGTCGATCGCTTCACCATTGAGAAAAGTGGTGCTTACACAGATTATCTCACTGTCACCTATGATCAAGAGGGGTCATTTGAAGCAATATTACAAAACCAAATCCCAGAAAACTGCCATGTTTTTGTAGTTTCACCAAACCGTTTCTTCCGTTCCCCGAATCCAGAGACATTGGGGGACAAACGCAAGCTCATAGCAATGGCTTGTAATTCCACACCCACACCACTAGAAGCTATCAAGCACTTTCTTGGTGTCATCGAGCGAACCGATCCCTATGCTCAAGCAGAGTTCGCCGAACGTTTTTTTGAGTTAGGACAAAAAAGCGATCGCTTGGAAATTGTAGACGAAGAGTATGGAACTCGCGCCATCTTTGACCACCTTGATGACAAATATGAATGGAATTTGCAAGCCGGGCCTTTAGAGTGGGGGGAACAACAGATTGCACCCTCTGGAGAAATCAGTGTCTTACCTGCTGATATTTGGGAGTTTAATCCCAATCTATACCTGGCAATCAATGGCGACATTGCATTCCGGGGATTACCCATTCTACATAGTGGGGAGCCGTCTTTTTTACGGGAAGATCAAGCACGCATTTTCAGTCATTTACGACACATGAAGGATCATGCGCTGATTGCCAAAGTTAAACAAGGTGTTGTCACAGATTTGCATCCTACTCACCCGGATGTAGAACCAGCAGCAGAGATATTGAGAGCGATGGGTGCTATTGATTCTCGGTATTTGACTATTTGGGAGTTAGGTTTTGCGATCAATACCTCATTGGACTTGCTGTGGGGTAATTATGCAATGAACGAAGTCTACGGTGGTACTAGGGGAGCGCTGCACTTTGGACTTGGTTTAACACCTTACACACAGTACCATCTAGATTTAATTTGTCCGGGTATTCGGGTATATGGACAGGATAAAAAGCTGCTTCTTGGTACTCCTGAACTTACTGCTGCTGCTAGGTAAATTAAGTTACTGAGTGGGGAATTGAGGGTTAGAGTTTAAACGCACAGGAGTAGAGAGGTAAGCGCAAAGGTACGCAGAGGAGAAGTTATCAAGACTTTGGGAGGGTAATGTATGATTGACCTCACGGGAAAAGTAGTACTAATTACAGGAGCGGCTCGTGGTATTGGCGAAGCATCTGCACGGGCTGTTGTAGCTGCGGGAGGTTATGTAGTAGCTAGTGATGTACTTGCAGAACAACTTGCTGCTTTACAAAGTGATTTAGGCTCAGACCGCTGTCATGTGGTGGTTTGCGACCTTGCTGATGTCAAAGCTGTGCCATATCTTTGGGAACGTGCAACTCAGTGGCGAGATGGCATTGATGTACTTGTGAACAATGCAGGAGTCTATGAAAAAGCTCTTATAGAGGGTGATTTTGATGACTGGCATACTTCTTGGATACGTACACTCAATATCAACTTAGTTGCTCCGGCACACCTGTGTCGTGAAGCTATCCATCACTTTAAACAGCAAGGTGGTGGAAAGATTATTAACATTGCCAGCCGAGCCGGATTCCGGGGTGATTTGCCTGACTATACCCACTATGCGGCATCAAAGGGAGGAATGCTTGCTTTGTCTCGTACAATTGCCCGTGGATTTGGCGATAAGAATATCCTAGTCTATGCGATCGCTCCTGGATTTGTGCGTACAGAACTTAATGCCGAGTACTTTGATAGCTATGGTGAAGAAGCTGCTATTTCCCAAACACCACTGGGAGAAATGGCAATGCCAGAAGATGTTGCTAATGTCGTGATTTTTCTAGCTTCAGATTTAGCACGTCATGTGACGGGCGCGACCATTGATATTAACGGAGCAAGTTACGTCCGCTAAGTGGCTCCTCAGAGCAAGTATTTAGATACTTCCAAGTAAAAAAATATTCCATAGAAGAGTGTTGACTGTTAACTGTGAACCGTCAACAGTCAACGCATTAACTGGAATAATTTATTTTTTGGAGTTCCCTTAGGAATAAAAGTGAGATGGATAGCGAACACTTCCCACTCCAAGGTAAATGTCACTGTGGCAACCTCAAACTTATATTCAATAGCACCAAGACTCCGGATGAATTAGCTGTTCGGACTTGTGCTTGCTCCTTCTGTCGGAAACACGGCATACGTAGTACCTCAGATCCCAATGGAAACTTGCAGATTCAAATTATGAATTCCCAGCAAGTTATTCATTATCGCTTTGGTATGCACACAGCCGATTTCCTCATTTGCGGTTGCTGCGGCGTTTATGTTGCGGCTATCATGCACCATGAAACGCAGCAGTCCTTTGCTACCATCAATGTCAACGTTTTAGATTGCGCTCATTTAGTCTCTCAAAATTCGGTCACTGTAGACTACGATGGAGAAACTGTGCAGTCGCGACGAGAAAGACGTTTACGAGCTTGGACACCAGTCACATCCATTGAGGAGCAGAATTTTCAACCTTAATTGGACTACTTGTTAATTGTTAACTGTTGACGGTTGACTGTGAACCTTCAACAGTCAACGACTATGTGCATTAACTGTGGATAAGATGCTAAACGCTGTGACGGGCATTAACTTGTCTATATCTGCATTGATTCAATAAAACTTTCTGAATGCACTAAAAATCTTTTGGTTTTTCCAAAATTCTGGCTGATGAATTCTGACGTTTTTAATTACTGAAAAATCAAAAATATATATATTATTCATTGTTTAAGCGATGCAATACAGTGTATCAA
>NZ_JACKZU010000143.1:0-19230 GCF_014222165.1 Nostoc sp. 2RC | reverse complement strand
CCCCACCTCCCCACCTCCCCCCGTCAGTCTAAACAATAAGTCTTTAACCAGACATGATATGAGAGGTCAAGATGGTACAAACACCCGCTAGTCCAGAAACCGAAACCCTATTGATTGAGTTGCCCAAGTCCATTGGGCTGTATGTTACCCAAGAACAGTTTGCTGCTTTAGCCGCAGCCAACCGGGAGTTGAGACTGGAAAGAACCGCACAAGGAGAATTAATAGTGAACCCACCAACAGGCTGGGAAACTGGGAGACGTAATTGGAGTATTTCTGGAGAATTGTATTTGTGGTGGCGTAATGCGGGCGAACCTGGTGAAGCTTTTGACTCTTCTACAGGTTTCATTTTACCCAATGGTGCGACTCGCTCCCCCGATGCCTCCTGGGTGAGTCAAGAACGATGGCAGGCACTTACTTCGGCACAAAAAGGAACCTTTGCTAATATCTGTCCCGATTTTGTGGTGGAGTTACGCTCTAGTTCAGATACCCTCAAATCCCTGCAAGATAAAATGAGGGAGTATATCGACAATGGCGCTAAACTTGGTTGGTTAATCGATCCGCAGCAGCGAAGGGTGGAAATTTATCGACTGGCTAAGGATGTGGAAGTGTTGGAAAATCCTGCCCAGTTGTCAGGTGAAGCGGTGTTGCCGGGTTTTGTCTTGAATTTGCAACGGGTGTGGGATTGAAAGCATCTTGCTTGCTATGGGTTAGAGAAGAAATAGCATTGCCTGAGATAATGTGAGAGAGGGCGTAAATGCAAAGCAAGCGATCGCCAGAATTAAAAACATTACAATGTTGGTCATCAACATTACAATGTTGGTCACCAAAGTTACAATGTTGGTCACCAAGGTTACGATGTTGGTCACCAAGGTTACGATGTTGGTCACCAAGGTTACGATGTTGGTCACCAAGGTTACGATGTTGGTCACCAAGGTTACAATGTTGGTCACCAAGGTTACAATATTGGTTGCAAACGTTTAAATATAGCTGTTCTGAACTGGGAACACTGCGGTGTCCTTCAACCGAGAACCGCTTGGCTGTTACTTGATATCGTCGCAGAGATGGCGATCGCTCTTAGTTACATTCGGGTTATTCTGCAAATAATCATGTAACCAATCACAGCCACGCACCAGTAAGTTATCTAACTTATCTAGAGAATTTAGCTGCTGCAAATCCCACAAAATCACAGTGTTATCAGCACTGCCTAATGCCAGAGTCTTGTCATTGGGTGAAAAACTGACACTTAATATTTCTTTGCTATGTCCGCTAAGAGTTCTGATGAGAGTGCCATTTACCCGCCAAAGTTTTACTGTCTTGTCATCACTGGCAGTGGCAATGGTGCGATCGTCGGATGAGAAACTTACACTTTTGACTTCATCGTTATGTCCGATTAACTGTTTATAGAAGCGAAACTCACCTTCACTGTCTTGCTTCCAAAGAATCGCCGTTTTATCATTACTGGTGGTGGCAATAATTTTGCCATCGTGTGAAAAGCTAACGCTATAAACCCAACTTTTATGCGCGTTTTCTCCGGTGAGACTTTTGTAAATTTTAAACTTTTGATTGCGATCGCGCTGCCAAAGTTTTATCGTGTTGTCATCACTTGCTGAAGCAACAAATTTACTATCTGGCGACCAAGCCACACCTCTAACCCAATCGCGATGACCTTTGAGAGTTTGGTAAGGTAGGGTTTCAAACTCACCTTTGCCATCTCGCCGCCAAATTTTCACTGTATTATCCACACCACCCGCAGCCAAAAGTTGACCGTCGGGTGAAAAACTCACATCTAATATCTTGTCGCTATCATCACTCAGGGTTTTAATGAAGCTACCGTCCTGCTTCCAGAGTTTTACAGTTTTATCTGCACTGGCAGAGGCAATGATTTTATCATAGGGGGAGAAAGCGACACTATTAACCTGATTGGTATGCCCTTCAAGAGTTTTGAACAAAGTACCATCAGCAGATTTCCAAAGTTTCACTGTTTTGTCATAACTAGCAGAGGCAATGATTTTGCCATCAGGTGAGAAACTCACTTTATTAACCCGATCGCTATGAGAATTGAGGGTACTTAGCACACCACTTCCTAGCCGACCACCTTTGATGGTACTGTTAGCGCAACTAGAGGCATGTACCAAACTTTCAGCATCAAGTTGCCAAATTTTGATCGTATTGTCAGCACTGGCGGTGACAAGAACGTTGCAATCAGGTGAGAAACGGGCAGCATAAACTCCATTAGTATGCCCTGTGAGAGTTGTCAGTAATGTACCACCAAGCTTGTCATCAGACTTTTTGTCAAGCTTCCAAAGTTTCACTGTTTTGTCTTGGCTAGCTGAGGCAATTATCTGGCCATCGGGACTAAAACTCACGTTCATTACTCTCTCTCGATGCCCCTCAAAAACTGTTAACTCTCTACCGTTTAAATTCCAAACTTTTACCAAGTTGTCCCGGCCAGCAGTGGCAATTGTTTTGCCATCGGGCGACCAAGCCACAGCCCAAACAAAGTCTTTATGGGTATTCTTAAAAGTCCTAATATATGTGCCGTCGCGTGTCCAAAGTTTCACTGTTCTATCCCGGCTACCCGTGGCAATTATTTTGCCATCAGGTGAGAAAGCAACGCTAGTAACTCCATCTTGATGTCCGTTTTGATATCCATCTTTATATCCCTCGATTCTTTTTATAAAAGTACCGTTCCGCCGCCAAAGTTTTACAGTGCTGTCTCGACTAGCCGTAGCAAATATCTGACCATCTGGAGAAAAACCTATCCCATAAACTCCGTTGCTATTACTATTTTTGCTATGGTGGGCTGGCAATTCTTTGAACTTTGTAAATTGATTACCGTCACGCTGCCAAAGTATTACGATGCCATCGAAATCCCCTGAAGCAATCATTTGATTATCAGGTGAAAAAATAACACTCAAAACTTTATTTTTATGTCCTTTAAGGGTTTGTATTAATCTACCTTCACGATTCCATATTTTTACAGTATGGTCAAAACTAGCTGAGGCGATTATTTTACCATCCGGTGACAAATTCATACCCCAAATTAGACCTTTATGATCTTCCAAACGATTACGTTCTACTAACCAGTAAACTGGCTGTTGTAGTGCCGCCACAACTTGGGTACGAACTTGAGAATCTGTTTTTCCCCAAACTGTAGCTTGGAGTTTTTTACCTGCTTGGATGCCTTGTTTAAGTGCTTCAAACCTTTGACCTGAAGCAAAAAGCGCTTCTGAAGCTTTACTAATAGCAATTGTCTCGGCTTGTTCTGTTCTTTGTCTTTCAGATTCGGCTCGTACCCAAAACCCTACTGATAAAACTGCCAGAATGGACATCATAGCACTGCTAGCGATCGCCAAGTTACGTTGACGTTTGAGAACACGATTTAGTTGTGCTTCTACTTGTTGTCGTCGCTGCTTTTCCTCTTTCTGTTTTTCTATTTCTCTTGCTTGTTGTGATTGTCTAATAAAAGATACGAGATAGTCATGAACCAGTTGATATAAATTAGTAGGTTTTTCCGGAATATTTAACACCAGACCAGAACCCACTAAAATCTCTAAGACTAAATTTAGTTGTTCTTCATCGGAGATAATATCTGCTGTTTTTAAATCTTCTGCTAAATTGTCAGCAGTTTTCAGGGGACGAGTGCGATTTTCGTCTGTGAGTAAATATAAAACTACTCTGGCACAGTATTCATTTTCAGAACCACAGTCTTGAATAACTTCTTCTAAAAATCCCTCGACTAACTTTTCTTTTGTTCCTACCTGAAGGTATTTTTCTAGAGTTGTAATTTTATGTGTTTGGAGTTGCGCTCCTACAATTTGTAACTCAATCGGGCGTACTTCTCCTTGGTTTGATAAATCCTCCACTAATTTATCGATTAACACAGGTTCTAAATAAAAGTTGTTTTGCTTAGTTAAACTTTGGACAACAGCTTTGGCATCTTCTGAAGATAAATTTTTTAATTCATAACGAATATATTTATCTAGAATATTATTATTAATTGCTGTAAAATTAAATAAGCGATCGCATTCCAATAAATAATGTAAATAATCTTCTCTTAAACAAAGAATCACCTTCACAAAAGGAATATCTAAGCAAAAGTGCAAAAATTTATAAAATGGCTGCCTTTTACTTTTATCTGTGTAAACAAAGAAAAATTCTTCAACTTGATCGAAAATTAAAACTGTTAACAGATTACGCTCGCCATTTTTATGTAAATTTTCACATATAGATTCTATGGAACTAGGCCTACTATTATTGGCTAAACGTTCTCCTAATATCCCCATCCAATCTGTATAGACTCTGACGATAATAGGTAATACATCACGAGCATCAATTGATTGCAGTTGCAGAGCAGGTATTAATCCACCGATTAAAATCGAACTTTTACCTACACCAGAATAACCATGAAATACAGTTAATTTATGGTCATTCCGGCTCATCCTTTCTCGTAATTTATCCACATCTTTTTGCCGACCAGAAACAGCAATTTCTTGGGCAACTTTGACGGAATTTTCTACTTGTACTAATCCTGGATTAATTACTTCATATTGGGGATTTAAATAAGCTGCTCCAATAAAGGCGCGAAAACCATATTGATGTTCAATTTGAATTTGTTCTTGCTTAATCTGAAAAGCTTCAAAATATTGATGTTGTTGATAATAAATTTTTCGTAAATTTTTTAATATGCAAATATAAAGCTCTGGATCGTATTGAGGTTTAGTTTTCTCTTTGGCAGTTTTTAGAGTAACTAAAGCATCTTGTATCTTCTTAAGCTGCTGTTGCGCTCTGGCTAGCGCAAATAAATACCAACCTTGATGATAAGATAGGACTAATTCTAAATTAGCATTGGCTTCAGTAGATTGATTAGCAGCTACAATAGAAAGGGCTTGTTCTGCCGCTTGTTTGGCTTGATTCCAATCAGTTTTAGCCAGTGCTACCTCAGAAATAAATCCGTAAGCTCTAGCTTCTCGAAACCAATCAGGATAAGTTTGGTACAGTTTTAAAGCTTTTTGTGCAACCTTTTCTAATTCATCCCATAGTTCGAGTTTTTGCAGTACTTCTCCTAAAGCATTGATAAATTTTGCGATTAAGTCGGGACGATTTGCTTGTTCAAATACCTCCAGACATTTTTGATAATAATCTTTAGCTTGTGAGCAAGCAGGTTGCTGTTCTGTTAAATGTTGCACTGCATAAGTACGCCACCATAAGCCCAAATTGTACAGTACACATCCTTGCTGCTCTAGTTGAGAAATCTGCTGCCAAAGTGTTAAACTGCGTTCATAATGGTGGCGTGACTGTTCCATCGAAACCGCATCTCGACCGAGAACAAATTCTAAACTGGCTTCTAGTTCTGCGTCTAACTTTACACCGCGTTTTTGCAGTTCGGCTTGTGCTAATTCCAGTTCCACGCGCTGCGGCGAACCAATTGCGAGGTTAAGTGCAGAATTATCAAGAAATTTTCCTGCACCAGCATCCATAACTTGCTCAAAAACTGACTCAGCAGTTTGTTTGATTAATTTAATTAAATCAAGAGTAGCGATCGCAGTGGAAATTATTGTTGCCCAATTCTCGAAATCTGTTGCTAACCTTATAAGCTTTTGTAGAACTTGGTCATTAACCAATAAAATCACCGGGAACGGGAAATTTTTTCTAAACTCCTCCCGTACTTGGTTAGCTGAAGTTAAAACTGTATCAATATCTTTAACCGATTCCAAACCAAAAACCATTAAAGCTGGTGGCTGTTCATCTGCGAGTTCTTCACCTATACAGGTGTAAAGAGTTTTGACTGACGTAGGTAAGGTGATTTCACGAATTTTAACAGCAGATAGTTCGTGTAGACATTGTACTATATCCTGACGTAAAACTGCATAGTTACAACGCAATAAAATCAGCGAAAATTCTCCTTGAGAAAGGGTAATTGCTCGCACCAGAGTTTGCAATGAACGTTCATTTTCAACGTTCAAATATTCTGGCTCCTTTTGATTACTCATAACCTGAATTCCTTAGTTTCAGCCAAAATCGGATTGATATCAAACCACGAACCATCCTCATTTCGGTATTCAAATACAAACATACTGCGAAGCAAAAGTTCGTATCTTTCATGACCTCTTAAGCTTTTTTCTTGTGCTACTTCCCGCAACACTTCCCATTCATCAGCTGTAATTGCTAAAGTTAACTCGTTGCAACGTTGTTTAATGACTCTATTCAGGCACTCTTGTGATATTGGTGGGTCTTCTTGTTGAAGACAGCAAAATAATAACTTCAACAAATTTCGTAAATGACCACCGCTAACTAAACACAGTCTTTCTAAAGTTTTAGGACTATCAAAAACTTCGGTAATTAAATGCTGGCTTTGTTCCCAACTGACACCAGGAAAAGCCCTCGCCATCACCATTTGTTGCAGTAGAGTAATTCCTTGTGAAAATTGCGAACCATCTTGTAGTTGTACGGAAACCATCGGCAAAACCTTGGGGTCTACGCCGAAGCGATTTGTTAATCTGCCTAAAGCATTGGAAAAAATCAACACCAAGGGAATTGTATAAACAACGTGACAACTAAGTTTATTTAATTGTTCGCCCCGTTCTACAAATAAATATTCTGGTTGATAATAACCAGAAGGCTTCAAAGAATTATCAACTCGATCAAGGTTATCGACAATTACCACCAGTCCTTTTTTACCTTGCTGCTTGAGTTTTTCTCTGGCAGGCTTGAGCAATTCTTTGTTAAGTGATTCTAAAATACCATTGGTGCGCGGTTCTAAATATTGTCGCAACTGGCCGCGAAGCTTGGGACTATCTTTAGTTTTGGCTGTGATTTTGGCAATACCCACAGACAATTCAGCCTCAACGCCAATGTCTAAAGGTGTTTGCAAAAATTCTGAAATTTCCTGAAACAGATTTTTAAAATATCCTGGCTTGAGGTTAATTTTGATTGCTTCCAGACTTTGACTGACTTCACGAGCTACTGCCAGTAAAATATCTGTAACATCAATATCAGCCATATCCAGACTTTGGCTAGACTCAAAATAAACTGTATGAAAACCTTGCTGTTCTAACTCTGCTTTCAGACGCAATAATTCAGTAGACTTGCCACAGCCGATATGTCCGGTAAATAATTGACAGGTGGGTTCTTCTGGTGAAAGCCTGGTGATAGTCCGCCCCAGTTCCTCAATAATCCTGGCACCACGCACTTTGGAAAAATCAATATAATATTGCCTATCCTCCGGTTTGCTGACAACCAGAGTCTTACTAGGGTTGCAAGCCTGAAAAAACCTGACTAAATCTAGTTTCATCCCAAATCACCCGATATCAGCTTGATATTTTTGCCCATCCCAGTGATTATACAGAGGGCAAAGCCACGATTTCGGATAATTGCCTTGAGAATTCCCAATCAAAATAGTACATTAATAAACTCTTGTGGGATGGGCGTCTCGCCTGTCCGGTGCGGGCAAGATGCCCACACCACAAGAGCTAAATTTTATGCACCATTTTAGCCTTGCCACGCCACTACAAATACTTAGATTTTTCACCAAATCAAATATGATTCTTATATCTCATAGAGTAATTCTGAATTCTGACTTCTGACTTCTGGATTCTGTTATAAAACCACAGCTTCTTTTAACACTCTTTCTTTAATGCATTCATGTAGAGTTTCGGGTTCAGTCACATCTACCTTGCGTCCTAGCAACTCTTCTAATGATTGCATCAAAGCAATTTGGTCTAATAAAGTTCGTTGTGGTTCAAGTTCTACTAAAAAATCTACATCACTATCTGGTGTTGCTTCGCCTCTAGCAACTGAACCGAACACTCGCACATTATATGCTCCATGCTTGGCAGCAATCCTCAGAATTTCTTCACGATCGCCTTTGAGTATTTCATCAATTCCCATAAGCTATCACCTAAAATAATTCTGCGTGAGTTAATCAATTAATCATCTTCTCTAAAGCAATTTGCAAGTCTTTAGTTAATTCGCTCGCAGCTTGCCTAGTGGCGTGGCGTAATTTACCGCCGTAGGCATCGCTTTGAGATTTTTCCCAACGTTCAGTAACCGAAATTGGCTCTCCCACGGTGATTTTTGCCCGCCGCAAACCTAAGCGCGGTCGTCCCGGAAGTGTGGTATCTTTAATGCGAGAAAGCATATCAAAAATCAGCAAAGCTGTTTCCGCAAACTTTTCAACTGTGGGTTTTTCTTGAATATAATTAGCGCTGACAGCAACGAAACTTTCCACTATCCGCATGTGCCGCATTCGCAAGTCTGCTTCTTGGGCAATCCAATCTGCCAAACCGCGTTTTAGTGGTGATAAATCATCAATATCTGGCAAATCTTCGCGGTAAATATAATTCCACCCAGCTTCTTCTAAACGGCGACAACGGTCAATGAAATTGCCTTGCGCTTGCACTCCAAAATATTCCTCGGCAACTATTAAAGACTTGTCTAATAAGCGATGCAGTCTATTAATTAATACCTGATTTTGACTTTCAGATTCTTCATCATTGAAGACAATTTTCGGAATATCTTGATGATAGAAACGACGGTAAAATTCCTCCATTTCTGTAATCAGATATTCACCCAAACGATAGATGCGTTGATAGTAAATTTCTGGGTCATGGTCTGGAGTACTTGCCATTACAGATAAGCCACTATCAGCTTCCAATTTACTTAATAGCCAATTGAGTTTTGTCCAAGGTGGCTTGTCATAGGAATATTGAATGGCAACGGGCACAATTAAAACTGTCTCAGAACGGTTGGCTTTTTGTAAATCTTCTACACACCAAAACCCCATTTGAGAAACACCGGGTTCTAAGGGACTAACAATGCCACTATGACCATTAGTACCGCCTTCCGGTGCCACTGCGATCGGTAGTTTGCCATTAGCAAATAACTCCCGCGCTGTTTGAATAGCTTGGCGGTCTAATCGCCTACCGCGACGCACCGGCACACCCCCCACCTGTGAAAACAACCATCCGAGCCAGTTTCCAGCCCAAATTGTCATCCCCCGGTCATAAAGAAAATAGCTGTGAACCGGGTCTTGTAGCTGGATATTTTTCTGGCGCGCCACCTTTGGCACAATTCGAGAAAGCAAATACAACATACACAGGGGATCTTCCACCTCTGGGTGGCGAAATGCCAACAAAAAGCGAATCTTCCCCTCCTGGAATTGTTGATAAAGTTTAGCCAAGACCTCAACATTCTCAGCTTCAATTTTGACAATCCCAGCTGGTAACCAAGGTCGAGTGCGGAATCGCAGCACTATTGGCAGTAACCATCGAAAAATGTAGAGTATCGACGGGTTAAATTGTTGGGGAATAAATTTCAGTGGTGGTTGAGTGGACTGAATCGATTTAGGCAAGTCGCTTTCTTTGATTGTATTTTGAGGAATTGTACAATATCCAAGTTAACAGCGATTTGATAGTAATCCTGTGCCCGTTATGAAAATTACTATTTAGGGACTTGGAAGTAAAAAATATTTTATAGAAGATTGTTGACTGTTGACTGTTGAGTGTTAACCGTCAACGCATGAACTGGAATGATTTATTTTTTGGAGTTCCCTTAAACAGCGATCGCGGATTTACCAATTTCAAATATAATCATACCTGCGTTGGTAGTGAAACGATGATGTTTAACAACCCTGGAAGTTTTCAACTCTCAAATAATAATGGAGGTTAGCGGACTCGAACCGCTGACATCCTGCTTGCAAAGCAGGCGCTCTACCAACTGAGCTAAACCCCCGTAAAATTAAAATAGCAGGTAACTTTGTTTGCCTTCGTTATTGTAACTCATATTGTGCAATTACTAAAGGGATGAAGCCAGAAAATATTCAGGTCGTGGCAACACTATATAAATTTGTCAAACTGCCAGATTTTGCTCAGAAACGAGAGCCTTTGCTGTCCTACTGTCAAGGGCAAGGGATTAAAGGAACAATTTTGCTCGCAGAAGAAGGAATTAACGGTACAATAGCAGGTTCGCGTCAGGCGATCGATTCTGTTCTGTGGTTTTTGCGTTCCGATCCTCGCCTAGCTGACCTAGAACACAAAGAATCTTATACCGAAACTCCACCTTTTGAGCGGATGAAGGTGCGGTTAAAGCAAGAAATCGTCACTCTAGGGTTACCGGAAATTGACCCCAATGAACAAGTAGGCACTTATGTCACTCCCGAAGAATGGAATAATTTAATTTCTGACCCAGAAGTAACTGTAATTGACACCCGCAACGATTACGAAGTAAATATCGGGACTTTCCAAGGGGCAGAAAATCCGCAAACCGCCTCATTTCGGGAATTCCCTGATTATGTACGCCAACATCTAGACCCAACAAAACACAAAAAAGTCGCTCTGTTTTGTACGGGTGGTATTCGCTGTGAAAAAGCCTCATCCTTTATGCTTGCCCAAGGTTTTGCAGAAGTCTATCACCTCAAAGGCGGCATTCTCAAATATTTGGAAGAAATTCCAGCCCAAGCAAGTTTATGGCAAGGGGAATGTTTTGTTTTTGACGAAAGGGTAGCCGTCAGTCATGGCTTGGAATCAGGAAGTTATGAATTATGCTTATCTTGCGGGCGTCCCATTTCTGAAGAAGATAAATTATCTCCCAAATACGAGCCAGGTATTTCCTGTGCCCATTGTTTTGATAGCCTAACCGACGAAAAAAGAGCGCGCCAGCAGGAAAAATGGCGACACTACCAAAGCCAAATTGCTAATAAAAAGAAGTTGGGCATTGAGAGTGTTGACGGTTGACGGTTGACTGAGGATTTATTCACCTTGTCTCCCTTGTCTCCCTCATCCCCCCACTCTCCCCACTCTCCCCTCTAAACCTTGGGGTATCCTCAACCGGGCATAATCACCGCTCAGTTGTACCTTTGAAGGTGGTTTGTGTAGGAGTACACAGCATCTATGAACTGCGGCTTGGTACTCTCGCCATTGCTGACGAATTGCTTTACTGGCAGCATCATTACCTAAGTCGCAAAATTTTAGCCCTGCCCGAATTAGCCAAACTTCGACATCTGTTGTTTCACCCACTATTTCGGGAGTGGGATTAATCTTGTCCATGAGTAATTTCTAATACAAGCATATAAAATTCCTAATTTCACTCTAAGAGAAACTACTAATAATAGCCAATAGCATTTTTTTTCAAAATCATAAATAAAAATGATTACAGCAATTTTCAGTTAGGGACTTGCAAGTAAAAAAATATTCTATAGAAGACTGTTAACTGTTGACTGTTGACCGTTGACAGTCAGCAGTCAAGGCTGAGCGGAGTCGAAGCATAGCGGCGACCATAGAAGAAGGGTCAACGAACCCAAGCGGAATAATTCATTTTTTGGAGTTACCTTAAATAAACGACGTTGTAGAGGCGTAGGCTTTACCTTGCCTTAGCATACGGTTGTTCGCCCCAATCAGGGATTGTGGTTCAAATAAATGAAAAGCGCTGTAGTAAAAAAAAATCATATCTGAGTAAAAACAACTCAGATATGAAGGATGAATGGCGATCGCAATACTGCTCGGTTAACAATTTTTAACTCGGCATTGGGTCTGGGGAAAAGGTGAGCCAGCGCGGTCTTGGGGGTTTCCCCCATGAGCGACTGGCGAACCCCGAAGGGGTTAAAGGGTAAAGGTTAAAGGTTTTTTCTTTCCCCTTTCCCTTTCCCCTTCCCCTTTTCCCTTTAACCGACAAGTATTGATCGCGATCGCAGCTGTCAGATGTCATTGCGAAGAAATTCCGAATCAGCTGTTACAATTCCTAGAAGCGATAACCCAATCCGGCTTGGAAGCTCACAGCATCAGCATCACTGTTTCTATAAGCGTCAATGCCCCATTTTGTATCGCCATAGGCAATGACATTGTTAGCAACTTCTGATTCCACACCAAGGGTAACTACAGGTGCATTGCGATTGCCCAATGGGCTATTTTGACCTTCGTCAGTGATGAAAGAATAACCACCACCGAAGTAAACGTTAGTATTTTTGGCAATGGGCGCATCGTAAGTAACTATAGGCATAATGGCAGCCGCATCACCACCGTAAAGCACAGAACCTCGTAGTGAAACAGGTGCATTAGGAACAGCGTAGCGTCCTTGAACATTTCCACCAAATTGTGCGCCATCGTTTCCTTGTCCGCCACTGGTTGCACCAGCCGCAATTCCAGCACCAATGTAGTTAGCATTTGTACCAGCTGTTTGAGCGGAAGCAATACCACCTGAGAGGATGATAGAAGCAGCAGCAAGGACAGAAGCAGTTAATTTTGTAAGTTTCATAGAATTTCTCACTAGAGTTAGGTAATATCAATGTTCTCTATTACCAGAATCTCTTTTTTTACAAAATGTAACCTCCCACACTCGGTTCACCTTAATGGTTGAATTGTTTTTCACCCAGTAGGGTGAGATGTTGTAGGGAATAGGGCATTGGGCATTGGGGATTTTTTCCTGCCCCGAAGAAGAATTCAGAAATCAGAATTTAGGAGCTGTAGGGGTGTACAGCCGTACGCCTGTAACCATCTATCGGTTAAAGGGGAAAGGTTAAAGGTTAAAGGGGAAAGGGGAAAGGGGAAAGGGGAAAGGTTAAAGGGGAAAGGGAAAATACCAAACCTTCCCCGTTTCCCCTGCTCCTTATCTCTCCTACCTCCCCATCTCCCCATCTCCCCTGCTCCCTACTACATATTATTTAATGCCGTTAAATCTAAAACAGTGTTCTATTTGTTGAAGAAACATAGAACACTGCTTCAAATAAATATTATTGATTGCAAAATTAGAAGGATTAAAGTAAAATCTCATTCATCATCGGAAAAAGACGAATATTATGGCGATTTTTCCTGTGGTTTTTTAATTTGTTCTGTAGGAAGCACTTGGCGATCGGAACTTGTGTTTTCCTGAGTGATAGCAATCATACTAAAAAAAATTGCACTTCCTACAGCAAAAGCTACCATAGGACGCTTAAGTAGAACAAAATCCCTGATAATCCTAGCCAAAGGACGGCTTTGACGACGCAGAGCCGAAGAAACCATCATTTGTCTCCAAGTAAAAGGATCGCGGACATAATGGCCGCTTTGGCAAACTACTAGCCGTTCTTGACAATAGGGACAACAAAACAAGCCAATACGCGTTTTAATTGGTTTAGATGTGGCATTTTTTTGGCAAATTGGGCAAGTAACATAATGATTATCAAACGTGTGTATATTCATTTACTCGCTCTATAAGAATAGTTATATTGAATTGGGGTCAACTAAGAGGACAAGGAGAAAGTGAGACACGGATAAGCAAAGACAAACACAGATGGTTATCTTATTGGTTTTGTCTCGTTGTTTCCTAATCTGCCACTCCTATGACTTCTTAAGTATATTTTGACATCAATGCTGAATCACACATACATTCTATTACTACCAAGGATGGCTCAATGGTCGCAACACGAGTATAGCTAGATTTAGGCGAAAATGACTTCTCATTAATGTTTGTGTCTCATAGAACTTGTGTTGACTCTAGAGAGAATATGATTGGCTTTAACTTATACCCTATCAGCTTAAGCTAGCAAAAACTCTAGGCATCGCTGACCCCTTAACACTAATTGTCTCCCATTTGACTATTGTTCCCACAAAAATTTTGCATAGTGAGATTTTTTGCTGTGGCTTTGTCAATCGAGTAAATAAAGTCTACTTGTCTGGTTGCTAAATAATGGCTCACAATGAGAAGTAACAGATAAAAATTTAAATTTTTTCTTACATTTACCCCGCCTCTCAATGACTCTCTTGCCTCCCACTCAACTGAGGAAGGTAACGGAACAACCTGCCTTTCCCACACCTTCTGCCCGCTTAGTTCACTTAATAAACCGTTTTCAGCCATCTCCAGAAACAGTTGTGCTATTTTTAGCCATGCTAATTGGCGGTGGCACTGGTATGGGTGTAGTCACTTTTCACTATTTGATCGATTTGATCCACCATTTAATGTTGGAAAATTTCATGGGTCAAATCGGTGTCTGGGGTGCTTGGACTCTAGCTTGCGTTCCCACCCTTGGCGGATTAATCGTTGGTTTGATGCGCTGGCGTACTCAAGATTTCGGCCCTGGACTTTCGTCTCTCATCGCCGCTTCCCAGGGAACAGAGATCAGGCGACCGCTACGACCAGTCACCAAAATGTTAGCCGCATCAGTTTCTTTGGGAAGCGGTGCTTCTTTAGGCCCAGAGGGGCCCAGTGTAGAAATTGGCGCAAATTTTGGTATGTTGTTGTCTGTGATCCTCAACGTATCTCAGGAACGACGACGTTTATTGTTGGGCGCTGGTGCGGCTGCGGGATTAGCAGCTGGGTTTAATGCTCCCATAGCTGGGGTATTTTTCGCCTTAGAGGTGGTGATGGGAGCTACATCCTTTGCTACTTCTGCTGTAAGTGTGGTGCTGCTGGCGGCGGTGGTGGCAGCTTTAATTGCTCAAATTGGTTTGGGGGCACAACCCGCTTTTGATTTACCCGCCTACCAAGTCCGCAGTCCTTTAGAATTACCCCTTTATCTCGGCTTGGGTTTAGGGGCTAGCTTAATTTCTTTAACTTATACTCAATCAATTCGTTTGGCTAAAGCCTGCTTTGCTGGCAAAGTTCCGGGCTTTCAATTTTTGGGGCAAATTCCTCAGCCAATTCATCCAATTATTGGCGGTATTATTGTGGGCGCAGCTGCTTTACAGTTCCCGCAAATTTTGGGCGTTGGTTATGAAACTGTAGAGGCAATGCTTCAAGATGTGCAATTTTCACTGCACCTATTACTTGTACTGCTAGTGGTGAAATTAGTAATGACTGCCATTAGCGCGGGTAGCGGTTTTATTGGCGGTTTGTTTGCACCAGCGATGTTTTTAGGTGCTTCTTTTGGTTCGGCTTACGCCAAAATATTGGCTGTGGTATTTCCAGCAATTTGCGAGCAAATGGCGGCTCCTCCTGCTTATGCAATGGTGGGAATGGCGGCAATGTTAGCAGGCAGTGTCCGGGCACCATTAACAGCTATTTTAATGCTGTTTGAATTAACCCGCGACTACCGCATTGTTTTACCTTTAATGGCTGCCGTTGGTTTAAGTGTTTGGTTAGTAGAAAGGATTCAACCAACCTTTAACTCTAATTCCAATCTACAACAAATTGGTCTTTCAGAATTGAAAGATGAACGAGCAGAAATTGTGCAGGAAATTTTGGTAGAAGATGCTATGCATCCCTATCCAAAAAAATTACCTGCAAGTTTGAGCGTATTAGAAGCAGCTGTGGAAATGCTGCGCGATCGCACACGAAGTGTTTTAGTAGTCGATCGAGAAGACCAATTAGTTGGTATCCTCTCTCTAGAAGACATCAACCGTGCCCTTGCTCTTTGGCAAACTTACCCAAATTCTTCAACCGAAATTTCAGGTAATTTATCCGGTCAAACTCTCAAGGACATTTGTACTACTGAAATTATTTATGCATGGCAAGATGAACTATTATCTGAAGCTTTAGACCGCATGAGTGTAAGAGGTTTGCATCAATTACCAGTGGTAGCACGAGACAAACCCGATCGCATTTTAGGTTTACTGGAAAAAGAACAAATTGCATTAACATACAATTTAGCAGTTACCCGCAAAGCACTGCGCCACCATTTACCAGTCTTACCAACAACAGATATAGTTATTAGTCATTAGTAGAGACGCGATTCTACTCTTGCGAGAAGCCGCTCTTCGAGCGTCTACGCGTCTGTACAATCGATGAATTGCCTCTGCAAAATAGTCATTGGTCATTGGTTTTCACAAATGACTAATGACAAAAGACAAATTGCAAAGCCTGATGGTGACAAACCTACCCTCAGGACTTTGTAACAGAGACAAATGACTATTGACAATTGACTAATGACTATTTATTAAGCTGTAGCTTCTAGAGCTTCATCTTCTTCCCGATCTTCTGGATCTACTTGTCTCAAACGAATGTGTTTCTTACCTAAAGTGATCAGAAACTCATCTCCTGGTTTGAGATTCATCTGTTTTGTATAAGCCGAACCTATAAGCAAGTTACCATTAGATTGCACGCTAATCCGATAGCTAGCACTACGTCCACCGCGACCATTTGCACTGGGTGTACTGTCTAACTGAATGCCTTCGGCATCGATTAGGGCATTTAAGAACTTCATCATATTGACGCGCTCTATACCATTTTTGGTAACGGTATAGTAGCCGCACTTCTTGGCTTTGTCTTCCTTGCTCTCGTTCTCTAGCTCTTTGACTTTTTTGAGCAGTTCTTCGCCGACTAGGGGTTCAATTTTTTTCTGTTTAGGCATCAACTTAGGTCGAAAACGAATGTTTGAAGTGTTGGAATCGATTTTATTTTAGCTGAGGTTGAGCTAACAGGAAGATAATCCTTTAGTTTTTATCTCAACATAGCCAAGTATATTACACTAAAAGCCAGAATTGTTATGAGATTACCAAATATTTTCCAAACAATTTATTTTAGATAATGTTGGCAATGCTGATAACTATATATATGTAGTTTGTGAATTACTGCTAAACTATAATTAGTTTAAGTTTTCTAAACTAACCTTCAAAAGGTTGTCTATTTGCTGAAAATCATAACTGAGTCAGACAATGATAAGCAAAACTGAACCTTAGTCATTGGTCATTGGTCATTATGCATTAGTCATTAGGCATTAGTCCTCTCTTACAAAGTTACGATCGAAGGAAACCTCCGTTCATACTTTGCGCTTAGTCATTAGACTTCTAAGAGAAGTCGGGAAAAGGGGAAGGGGAAAGGGGGAAAGGTTTGGTATTTTCCCTTTCCCCAATAAAGATGTATCCCTTTGGCCACAAGAGTCCAAAAAGCACTTTTGCAAGAGGTCTATTGGTCATTGGTCATTAGTTATTGGTCATTGGTCATCGATTTAAATAAATGACAAAGGACAAACAACAATGAAACTAACTACCAGAGGACATTACAGTGTGAAGGCATTGCTAGATTTGAGTTTACAGCCAAAATATGGGCCTGTATCTGTAAAAGCGATCGCCAAACGCCAAGATATCCCAGCTCCTTACCTTGAAAAACTACTAATAGAAATGCGTCGTGCTGGGTTAGTGAATTCAATTCGTGGTAGCATCGGCGGATACCAATTGGCAAGAGAACCTCTACAAATATCCATCGGGCAAATTTTAGAAGCAGTAGGCGAGAGCATTACTCATTTACCCTATGGCACTCCTACACCTACACAAGCTGAAGATTGGGTAACATTTACCCTTTGGCAAAGACTTAATCAAAAGCTCAAAGAAGCTTTGTACAGTATTACTTTGGCAGACCTTTATTACGATGCTCGTAGTTGGCAAGCTTCCCTTGGAGAAGAAGCAAGTTTTGTGGTTTAGTTATTGGAGATTGGGAATTGAGCATTGGGCATTGACTATTGTTAACTAACTAATGACTAAGTGCAAAGTATGAGCAGAGGTTTACTCCGCTCGTAACTTTGTAACAGAGGACTAATGACTAATGACATCTGCTGTTGTTTTAATCATTGCGGCACTTTTAGATTACTTAATTGGCGATCCTTGGGGTTGGCCTCATCCCGTCCAATTTATGGGGTGGGTAATTTCTCGATTAACTAAATTTTTTCTGCAATTGTGTCAACATTCTCTAACACAACGCCTAGCTGGAATTTTATTAGGCACGCTTGTCATAATTGGTAGCGGTCTTGTTGGTTTTTTCCTCATTCAAACTGCCAAATGGCTGCATCCGCTATTGGGAATCGCTTCAGAAAGTATTCTTTTGGCTAGTTGTTTTGCTAGTAGGAGTTTGCGAACAGCAGCAATAGCTGTTTTACAACCTTTAACAGCAGGAGATTTAGAACAAGCGCGTCAGATTTTAAGTAATTATGTTGGTCGAGACACACAAAATCTTTCAGAAGCAGAAATTTTGCGAGCAATTTTAGAAACGGTTACAGAAAATGCCACCGATGGGGTAATGGCTCCACTTTTTTATGCAATTATTGGTGTCTTCATACCATTTGTGGGGCTAATTCCCTTAGCTTTAGCATACAAAGCCAGCAGTACCCTTGATTCAATGGTAGGTTATCGGGAAGCACCTTATACTTATCTTGGATGGTTTAGTGCCCGTTTAGAAGATTGTTTAACTTGGCTACCTTGTCGGTTAACAGTTATCACCCTTGCACTTTTATCAGGTAGACCGATGCATGTTTGGCGAATTTGTAGCCGGGATGCAATTAAGGATCCTAGTCCCAATTCTGGTTGGAGTGAGTGCGCCTACGCTGCAATTTTAGGTGTACAAATGGGCGGTAAAAATTGGTATCGTGGGGTAGCTAAACAAAAACCATTGCTAGGAGATGCGATTTATCCCATCACCCCGACTTCTATTTATAATGCTTTGCAACTGACTCGATATTGTTTTTTATTATGGTTAGGGATAGCGATCGCTATCATCTTAATTAGGGCATGGGGCATAGGGCATAGGGCATAGCGCATGGGGAAGAGTGGAACGGGGGGAAGCTTGTTCATAATCTCCCAACACTCTCCCATCTCCTCATCTCTTCATCCTCATGCCCAATACCCACTCCCCACTCCCCTAAAGATAGCTATGTCTGCAAAAGTAGTTGAGATCCTTTCATCAGAAGAAATTCGTCGTACTTTGACTCGCTTGGCCTCTCAAATTGTGGAAAGGTCGCGTGATTTATCTCAATTGGTGCTTCTCGGTATATATACTAGGGGTGCTTTATTAGCCGAATTGTTAGCACGCCAAATTGAGACCCTTGAAGGTGTAAGTGTTTCCGTCGGCGCTTTGGATATTACATTTTATCGAGATGACCTTGACAAAATTGGTTTGCGAACTCCCGCAAAAACCGATATTCCTTTCGATCTCACAGGGAAAACCGTTGTACTCGTGGATGACGTAATTTTCAAAGGAAGGACAATTCGTGCTGCTTTAAATGCTGTACATGAGTACGGAAGACCAGAGGTTATTCGTTTAGCTGTATTAGTAGACAGAGGTCATCGTGAGTTACCAATTCACCCAGATTTTATTGGTAAGCAGCTACCCACCGCCAAAGAAGAAATTGTCAAAGTTTACTTACAAGATTGTGATGGAAGAGATGCAGTAGAGTTGATGGGAGATTAGGCATTGGGCATTGGGCATGGGGCATGGGGCATGGGGCATTGGGCAAGCAGGAAGTGTGGGAGGTGTGGGAGGAGACGGAGGTGTGGGAGGTGTGGGAGGATGGTGAAAAAATCTTTCCCCCCACACTCCCCACACTCCCCACAC
>NZ_JACKZU010000142.1:0-19257 GCF_014222165.1 Nostoc sp. 2RC | reverse complement strand
ACATTTAAATTCATCTTTGCTTTACTAAAATAGTGAAATTTTGGTCTTTTAATTAAGATAAATAGTAAAAGTAAAACAGTATATTTAACGAAGTGTCACTAAGAGAATCTTGTTAATTTATAGTAACCAGACTGGTTTTGAAAACGAACTAGCTTTGAATGTATCGAGTTATTTAGCTAACTTAAAAGAACTTTGTGGAGAAATAATGTTAACAAAACTGCCAGTAGAGTCACCAGTGTCTTCTACGACGGACTACGCCTACGCATTTTCTGAACTTGGCGATCGCCTCTTTGATGAACTGGCTGATAAAATGGCTACCAAACGCCAGTATCGACTGCTGTTTGAACACACATTAAAGCCTGAGTTATTCCAGCAAATCCAAGTTGCTGCCGCTGGTTACATATCAGCTTGCCTTAATAGCCCCATCATTCTTTCAGAAGCTGAAATGCTTGAACGGCTGCTGGCTGCCAGAAATACTTTGCCAAACTACACTGGTACTGGTCTTTTGATGCCTAAGCGAGAACACACTCTGGCATTTAACCTGTTTCAAAAAAGCGTAGCTGAAGCTTTTTATCAACTAGGAGCAAATGACTTAATCGATGCAGTGGATTTACCGGTCAATCTCCGTATGGTCTACGGCAAAACTGACGCAACAAAATTGGGTTTGCCCTTTGCTAGCTCAAAGTGCCATAGCGATGTTTGGGCAGGTGTTCCCGCTGATGCAACTGTAGTAGTTCTACCACTATTTGGTGACATTGATAATATAACCATCGAAGCAGGTGAAATGCCCCGCGAAATGGAATTACCAGCTATGCGCGTAATGTCAGACTTCAATGAAGGTCGAGATATTCCAATGGTTGTCTCCTACACGGAAGCACAATTACAACATGGTACGATGTACTTTAATGATGCCCGTGGATTACACCAAACGGTAAGACGAAAAAATGAAGGTCTGAGAATTTCAGTAGATTTTCGGTTCCGCAGAAAATTCAACGAAGCTTACCGAGCAATGATACCACCTAGTATTGCTGGTGTGGAAGAAGATATGAGCGTGCCTTATGAAGACTGGCTGAAAGTTGGCAATGAAACGCTAATTGTCTTTGATGAAACTGTTGAAGAAGCTAAGAATAGGCAGAATATTGGCGCTCCAGTTCCACTTTACACTCGCGGATATCGTTTGGTAAATCTGTTTAATTTTTTAAAATAAGGAATTTGGAATTCTCAATTAATTCTCTATTAAACTATTAGACTTTTAAATTGCGTACTCACTCATACTGTTGACCGCTGACACTTAACTGTCAACTGTCAACAGTTAACCAACAACAAAAAAGAGGTCATTCTCGACCTCTTAACCAATTCCCTAAAATAAATGTTCTGTCTACAGCAATTAGGACAAACCAGTATTAGCACCTTGTTTACCGGTTGCTAGTTCAACTTTGATGATTGTACCACCTGCTTTTTGAATGCGTTGCTGTTCGCGGAACCAGTTCTCATAGGGAACTAGCTTAGTGAAATAGGTGTTTTGCAGTTCGCGTTGGGTACGAATTCGGGTTTGGCTGGGAACAAGAGCAGTAATTTTAAACAAACGGGCCATGTTGTGAAAATCTCCTGTATTGTTTGTGAAAACTTTTTTATTTCTAAATTTTGAGTGCAAATCTTTAAATTATTTTTTCCAAGGCTGGAAATCAAACATCAATACTAGACCACCAACACTCATCACTGATAATAGACACAAGATAAGCAATATAACGTTCTAGCACTCACGGTTGATTTCCAGACCTTAATAAAGCCGCACCTAAATTCTTAAGCGCAAACCAGCTTTTAGCTTAAGCCAGAGGAGATGTAGTCTAGGTAAACACCAACTTCCTTACCAGCATCAGAACCTACCAAGCTAGCAGTTACTTCTTTGATTGCTTGGATAGCTTGGACGGTAGCACCAACAGGTACACCCAGAGAGTTGTAGGTTTCTTTCAAGCCATTCAACACACGCTCATCTAGGATGGAAGGATCGCCAGCCAACAAAGCGTAGGTTGCATAGCGGAGGTAGTAGTCCAAGTCACGGATACAAGCAGCATAACGACGGGTAGTGTACATGTTGCCGCCGGGACGAGTGATGTCAGAGTACAGCAAAGATTTTGCTACAGCTTCTTTGACAATGGTAGCAGCGTTGGCGCTGATGGTGCTAGCAGCACGTACCCGCAGTTCGCCAGTGGAAAAATAAACTTTCAGCTTCTCTAAAGCAGCGGTATCGAGGTATTTACCTTGAACGTCCGCGGAGTTAATAACAGCGGTAATTGCGTCTTGAGCCATGTTGTTAATCCCTTATATCCAACTGTATTGCAATACTTCTGTTTGATGCCTAGTAAACAGGTCTAGCCTAGTAAAGCACCAACGAGATAGTCGAAGTAGGTAGCAGCTTCAGCAGCGTCATCACCAGACAGCAGGCTAGAAGCAGCAGCCTTTACTCCTTTAATACCTTCAGCAAGAGCATCAATAGGAGTTCCCAAGGACTTGTAAAGTTCGCGGGCACCGATAACACCAATTTCTTCGATGGGGGTAACGTCGCCAGCAACGATACCGTAGGTAACGAGGCGGAGGTAGTAATCTAGGTCACGCAGACAAGTAGCTGTCAATTCTTGACCGTAAGCGTTACCACCAGGAGACACAACGTCAGGACGCTTTTGGAATAGTTGGTCGCCAGCTTGCTTAACTAGCCGTTCGCGATTGTCTGTCAAAACTTGAGCAATCCGCAGACGGCGCTCGCCACCTGCTACAAAGGATTTGATCCGATCTAATTCACCGGGGCTGAGATAGCGAGCTTCTGCATCAGCATTCACGATCGCTTTCGTGACAATACTCATTAATGGATTCCTCCAATACGAATGAAACCAGGATTTGATTAAACTGGTGCGACTTTGATTTAGTCAACTGAGTTTATTTTCTCATTGTTTTAGACATTACAGTCTCACAACTGCTAAGGCTAATAAATTACGAGTTAGCTTGAGTCAACATAAGTACACAAGCTTTTAAACTCAGCTACCTTCCGCAAAACATTTTCCGGCATTCTGTTGAGCATTTATGACTGCTCTTAACACTTTGTAATATTACTTTTCAGATTTACTCTTTTAGCTGCAATCTGAGAGCAGTATTACGAAAGGTTGAGAAAGGGTATGGGGCATGGGGCAGAGGCTCTAGGGGCAGGGAACACAGGAGAAGATTTTCTCCCCTGCTCCCTACTCCTTCATCTCCCCATCTCCCCATCTCCCTAGTCCCTATTCAGCCGCCTGCACGCTACCAAGGTAGTTACCTGCTGGCAGCGATGGAAAGCGATTGTAAGGGACAACATCTTCACCAAAGTAGCGGTTATATTCTGGGCTTTCCACGATTGCTTTTACAGCCCCTGGCAAACCGCTCTCATCTAGCAGCTTGTTATACTCCCGAATTTCTTCTTGAGTCGCAGGTGCGCGTCCCAATAGATGACGGAAGAGGAACTCGATTACCTTGGCACGGGGATAAGGTAAACAGAAGCGCTGGCGATAGATTTCGGAACTAGCTAGTTGGCGCACAAACTCGCGGACAGAAATTTCACCATTCTGGAGTTTGCTATCTAGCTCGCTCAGGCGGAAATTATCGGTTAATTTACCGCTATAAATATCCAATACCTGAGAGTAAATAGCATTAACAGCCTGTTGTCTTTCGACTAGGCTGGTACTTTCTGTTAAACGGTAAATGCGTGCATGTTTACGCACACCTAGTTCTACGGTTTGTCCACTACCATTGCTGTAAGAACGACCTAGTTCAGCATAGGACGGCTGGCTCGCTTTTTGGCTGGCGATATCTGCGATCGCCTGGGCTAAAAGTGGTGTATCGCCAGAGCCTGGGCGGGGTTGCACGGGCTTAAAGCTCGGTACAACTACATCGTCATTTTGCTTGGTTAGCTGGTTGTAGAGCTTCTCAGTATTCGGGAAGTTTGCCGCTGGTAAGGTCGGGAAGCGACGGTAAGGCACAGTGTCTTCACCGAACACTTCGTTATATTCGACACTATTTACCAAAGCTGCAATGAAGGCACGAATACCTTGAGTAGCTAAAATCTGGTTATATTTGCGGATTTCTGCCTGGTCTAGTGGGGCACGTCCCAGGAAGTGTTTGGTTCCCAACTCAATTACTTTGGTGTTGGGGTATGGTGTATAGAATTCTTTCAGGTAAAGATTTGAGTAACCCAAACCTTCAATAAATTCTTTCACAGTGATTTCGCCGTTGCCCAGCTTGCTTTCCCACGCCGTAAATTCATTTTTAGCGATGTAGGGTGCAATATCGCGCTCAAAAATCTGACGATAGGCAGCGCTAATCAAAGTTTGCACTGCAACTTTATCTTTGGTATTTGCCACCAACTTGAAGATTTTGGTTTGTTCGCGTTGCTTGCTAACACCTTGGTTAATGCGGAACTGAATGTCTGGTTGTGACCGTTTTTCAGTGACAGTACCAAGTGTTACAAAGGTCGGCGTTACTTCCTTCTGGACTTTCGGGGTAACATCTTCACGAATACTACCAACACGCAGTTGTCGTCCTGATACACCAGCAGGAGTCAAATACCGTTCGTAAGGAACTGTGTCTTCACCAAATGCTTCGCTGTACTCTACGCTGTTAATAATGGTGTCAATTACTGCGTAAAAGCCTTGTTTAGCGGCGATATCAAAGTAGTTGTTGATTTCTTGACGACCGTAAGTTGGACGACCCAACAACCGGCGGTGAATATACTCGATCGCTTTACAAACATACAGCGATGACCAGTACAGATTGCGGAATACATCTGACTTAGCCAAACCACGGATAAACTCGCGTACGGAAATGTCGCCGTTTTCCAGCTTGATTTCCAACACCTTTTGCCGCTGACCTTCGTAAACATCGCGACCGAAAACTTGTAGGTAAGCAGCTCTAATCACTGCTTGGGTAGAGCTTTCAGAGAATCTGACGCTAGAATTTTTCGGAGCCTTTCTGCCAACAGTCCCAGGTAATTGATCTAACTTGAACACTTTGCGTCCAAGAGTTCCAGGAGCTTCACCCCGTGCCTTAGGATTACTATTTTGGTTATTAATCCCTGCCCCTTGGTGAATCAGGATGCGCTTGGTATCCTTGCTAAAAGGAGCCGGACTAGTGCTGGGATTGCGAGTTTCTTTCGGGAAAATTGCCCCAAACTGAATTTCCAACGGATCGTTACCAGAACCGTAGGGATGCTGGTCTGGTAGCGGTTGCTCGTAAGCCGCGAAGGTAGTGATGAACTGAGGTATTTTACGGAAAGGCGCACTGTAGTTAAACAGGTCTTGTTGCGGCCCCCAGTTACGGCATTCTTGGGCTTCTTGACCCAGACCACGGAGGTAAGGTACTGTCTCTTCCCCAAAATAGTCGCCGTATTCAGCAGAATCTACTAAAGCATCTACTAAAGCTGCTAGACCACCAGTAGAAATGATGGAGAAATATTTTTGTACTTCTTCGCGGCTACTTGGCCCCCGTCCCAGAATGTGACGGAAAGCAAGTTCAATGACTCGGCTGTTAATAAAAGGCTGGTAAAACTGTTTTTGGTAAAGAGGAGATTTAGCTAAACGGCGAACAAACTCCTTCATGGAGATGTCACCATTTTTGACTTTTGATTCTAAGTCAGAAATAGACAAGCTATAAGCACGGGTAATGTCGCGCTCAAAGATTTGTCTATAGGCTGCTTTCACTACTTGATTTTTTTCGGTAGCTGACAACCCAGGTTTCATCACAAACTTAGGACGCCGTTCTGCCGCATTGTAGTAAATTTGTGGCAGTTGTAAACCTTGCTGGTCGCCAGAAGGACGCTGGCGCAGTTTATTAGAAGGTGTGGCTGCTTTGAATTCTGTAAGCAGAACATCCATATACTGAGACACAATTTCTGTAGCCTCAGGATCTTTACGGAAAAAGGAAAGTGCCCCAGCTTTAATTTCTTGCAAAGCCACTATTGTCGCTTCACCGGAGCAGGCATTTTCAATTATTTCCCGTAAACCGCGTGTATTCACTGCGATGATGTTGGGGTCGCCAGCAACGATCGCATAAGTAGCATAGCGCAAGAACCAAGATAAATCCCGCAAGCTCTTGGCCATGTTACTTGGGCCATAACGAGCAATGTTAATTGGTCTAAAACCTGGAGGTGTGGGGCCTGAGGGGGATGAGTTAAAAATTGAGCGTAAATTTTCTAGGAACCCACCACGGCTTTCAACGTAAGTTATTGTTCCTAGTTGCATCCCTTGTTGAACATCACCACTACCAGCACCAGCAGTTACTAGTTCTGGTTCTCTGGGCTTTTCTAAAAAAGCCATTGGCGAACCACCGACAAAAATCCGGTTGGCAGCTCGAGATACGATGATCTCAGAATTTTCCGTGAGCGTCTGGGCAATTTCTAGACGCTTTGCACCAGATGCAAAATAGCTTGCCAGTTCATTTAGTTCACCAGTGCCCAAAAAGCGGTCTTGCTGCTCCGCTTGGGTAATTGTCGCTACAGCTAGGGTTTGATATAGTTGCGGACGCGCAACTGAGCTTCCACCACTTGCCTTAACACTCATCGGATTTGTAAAACTCCCATCATAATCGTTTATGTGTTAAGTCTGGGTCGCTTTGAGGCTTGACACATCGGTGCGTCTATGCTTAATGAGCCTATGAGTACTGCCTGCAAAACTGCCAGTAAATTAACCCAGTTAGCTTTTAGATTAAAACGTTTTGGGTTCTCAAGGCAGGTTTATTAAGAAGTATGTAGAATATGTAGCCTTAATGCATCAAATTGCAATAGATAATCTTGTTTGTCTGAGATAAAATTAAGTTTTGTAAATAAATGGGTAGTAATTTGTCATTTTTCCAATGTCAACCCCAGAATCTCAGGGAACTAGTAGTTCGCCAAGTGAACTTGGCTCTTTAAAGGGGAAAGGGCAAAGGGCAAAGGTTTTAAATCCCTTATCCTTTACCCCTTACCCTGACTACTAGTGGTTGATGGTTGACTGTTGACGGTTAAAAGAAAACAGAGGGCGGGCAACAGGCAACAGGGAAATCCCCATACTTTAAGGTAGGGGTTTTGTATGAGGACACCTTGTTTTTCGTAACAATTTCCGCTCAAAACAAATTTTTGATCTCTTTTCATAAATAGATTTAGTTGCTCAAAAGCCAGTATTCGGGCAGGTTTTCCCACTGTTCCCTATTCCCCCAAAGGTATTTTCTACCCGTTGGCGCAGTTTCTCGTGGAGAAGGGCTGGTAACAGTAGCAAGTCCCTAAACCAGGGGTAGCGACTATTGCCGATATAAAGTTAATTTTGCTACTAAAAAATTAACTTTATTTCGATGACGCGGTTATGAAAATAGCATTAAATTGAATAAGTTCGAGCTTTAATACCATAATTATCTATGTGAAAATACTATGACTAAATTTTCTAAATTGAACTATTTATTCAGTGCTAGTGCGTCTGCTATGGCAGTTATACTGAGTATCGCTCCTGTAAATGCGCTTCCAGACCAAAACATCAGCACCGTTGTTAAGTGGGCAAAAACCAGACCTCAACTACCGACTCTGAGATATAACAGCGAAGCCCACGGCTATGACGGTACAAAGGGAAAACTGTACTTTTACGCCGATGTCACTGATGAAAAGGGGACAGTAACAAAAGAAGGAATCACAGTTAGTGGTAGCGGTCTCAAATTCACTACAAAAAGTGCCAATACCCTGAAATTGTTACAAAATATTTATAATTCTCAGATTGCTAATGACTTTCAGAAGTCTCGCTACGTTACCAAAGTTGGTCGCGACTTGTATTATCGCGGGCAAAAGTTTGCTTACATCACCGCTGAGGTGCAAGGCGGGTCATCATTGCAAATAATTCCCTTAAGAAACTTGCAAGAATTTATTGATAATGCAAAATATTGTCAAACGAATCAATGTGATATTTAGAAATCAGAATTCAGAATTCAGAATTCAGAATTCAGAATGAATTTATGGCAGATTGCAACGTTGTGAGGTACAGATAATTGTAACGGCTTAGGCTTTGCCTTCCCGTAGGGTAAGGTCGTTCGCCCCTACCCGTGTGTATACTTCATTTACCTACAAAACGCTGTAAGTAATACTAGTCAGAACATCAACTATTATTACTACATCGCTGATAGAAGTAAGTTGAAAAACCCCTTGTACGCCCGATTCGCAGCGTAAATAAAACTCTGATTGGTCGTAATCATAAGAGGTATATATAAAACCTGATTGAGTTATGAAAATAAAACAATGATTATCTGAACAGAAATTATTTACTGTTGAGTTAAAAAGTGTAAATGGGTAATTCAACAGTTATAATTAACACAAAATATCAAAGATAAAAAAATTAGATACAAACAGATGGTACAAAAATCGGCATTGCTAACGAATTAATCGCTGCTGGTGTATCGAAAGAAGATGTTGTATTAGGATTTCACGCTCTTTATAAAGGCGAATTTACTGATTTTGCTGTTGGATAAGTAATAGAAAATAAGCAATAATAATCTTTGCCCTAATCATCCACCATCCGCTAAACTCAAAACTGCTGCGTTATTCCTCATCATGTCGGATTCCCAAACTGTTAGTGCTGCCGTTGCCAAACTCTACAATACCTACCCCTTTCCGCCAGAAGCGTTGTTGGATGAACCACCTCCAGGGTATAATTGGCGGTGGAATTGGCTAGCCGCTTATAATTTCTGCACTGGTCAGAAACCCCAAAAGCAAGATGTCCGCATTTTAGATGCTGGTTGTGGTACTGGTGTAAGTACAGAGTACTTAGTTCACCTCAATCCTCAGGCTACTGTTGTGGGAATTGACCTTAGTAGCGGTGCTTTGGATATTGCGAAAGAACGTTGTCAGCGTTCTGGGGCTACCCGTGTTGAGTTTCGTCACCTCAGTTTGTTTGATGCAGAACAGTTACCGGGTGAGTTTGATTTAATTAATTGCGTTGGCGTTTTGCATCATACTGCCGACCCAATTGGTGGTATTCAAGCCTTGGCGAAAAAGTTAGCCCCAGGCGGCTTGATGCACATTTTTGTCTACGGTGAGTTGGGACGTTGGGAAATTCAACTCATGCAAAAAGCGATCGCTATTCTCCAAGGTGACAAAAAAGGCGACTACCGCGATGGTGTCCAAGTCGGACGCAAGATATTTGCTTCTTTACCAGAAAACAATAGAATTGTCAAGTATGAAAAACAGCGTTGGTCATTAGAAAATCACAAAGATGAACACTTTGCTGATATGTATGTTCATCCCCAGGAAATTGACTACAACATTGAAACGCTGTTTGAATTAATCGATGCTTCGGGGTTGGAGTTTATTGGTTTCTCGAATCCGAGTTTTTGGGATTTAGAGAGACTTTTGGGGAAAGCGCCGGAGTTGATAGAACGGGCACAAGGATTGAGCGATCGCCAACGTTATCGCCTGATAGAATTACTAGATCCAGAAGTTAGCCATTACGAATTTTTCCTCGGTCGTC
Organism: Nostoc sp. 2RC; assembly: GCF_014222165.1. Lineage (NCBI taxonomy): Bacteria > Bacillati > Cyanobacteriota > Cyanophyceae > Nostocales > Nostocaceae > Nostoc > Nostoc sp. 2RC. The sequence continues at coordinate 9,754 of NZ_JACKZU010000142.1, read as the reverse complement.
CTCCACTAGTGAAAGCCGACTGGTCAGACGATAACGCCCTATTAGCAGCAATCCCAGAACTGAATCCATGTCTTGAGGGATTTCCCAGTCAATCGTTCTTTAATTACGATTATCAAATTGTGAAATTGTCGGTTCCAGAGTTGGAATTTATGCAAAGATGTGATGTTAATTCCACTGTGGCAGAGATTTTGGCAGGTGTGGAACTGCAATTAGATGTGGTGAGAAAGCTTATTCAACAGCAGCTGATTTTATTGACACCTGCTTAATGACAGTCTCATTTCTACTTTTGGTGATGGGCGATGGTCAATCGCGAATTTTGGCAAATCTGATGTAAATTAGAAAAGTGCCCCATCAACTGAATGTTGCACGCTTAAAAAGTGAGAATGTACTCGAATCCAGCACTGGTACAAAGTCTAAGAACAAGGCGCTATTTTACAAGTTCTGCTTTCCAATCAGCGCCTTTACTCCTCAATACCGACTTAGTTCCAACACCAAAATGCTGACGATCCAAAAATCTTGGAGGGCGATCATTCACTGAAAAAAAGCTAAAATTTGCAGAAATTGGTAATTATTCAAGGATTAATTCTTGATTATTGCCACATTTTCTGATAATTGCTCATCAAACGCTCTGTTGTATAAGAGAGCGTGACTTTGTTTAGTTTTTCACACTGGTAAGAAGTTAATTGTTTTTTTCTAAAGTATTGTTACCGGATCGTGATATGATTCAGCTGACTGAATGTGCAGTCATTCTATTTAGCTGTACTACTTTCAAGTCCCGTGAGCTTGTCAGAAGAACCAATTGCACCGACTCCGATGACACGACAAGATGCTAAAACTGATTCTGAGAACACAGAAACAGAATCAGATAACTCAATGGGAGAGTTCTATCAACTTTACCAAAAGTTATTGGTAATCACACTTGTCTTGACGGGGATTATTTTTATCTCTGTGTGGATTTTTTATTCCTTAAACATTGCTCTCAATTATTTGATTGGAGCATGTACAGGTGTGGTTTACTTAAAAATGCTGGCTAAAGATGTTGAGCGACTCGGTGGTGAGAAAAAGCGTTTGAGCAAAACTCGTTTTGCTGTGTTTATTGGGGTGTTTGTATTGGCAACTCAATGGCATGAGCTGAAGATTTTGCCCATATTTTTGGGATTTCTAACTTACAAAGCCACGCTCTTCGTCTATACGGTGCAAACTGCGTTCATTCCTGATTCTTAAAAAATCAGGCTCACTAAAGACAATACTCCCAATCCTCGCTCGTTGGGGAAAATGCTTGAAGAATGCAAATGCTTAGTGTCTTAAACGCCTTTAATTCTTTTCCCCTCGCCGAATTAGAAGTAGGTCATCATTTCTACTGGCAGTTGGGCAATCTTAAAATTCATGGGCAAGTTTTTCTCACCTCATGGTTTGTGATTAGCATTTTAGTAGTGGCCTCAATAGCTGCTACTCGCAATGCTCAAAGAATTCCCAAGGGTATCCAAAACTTGATGGAATATGCCCTGGAATTTATTCGAGATTTGGCAAAAAACCAACTTGGTGAGAAAGAGTATCGCCCTTGGGTACCATTTATTGGTACGTTATTCTTGTTTATTTTCGTATCGAACTGGTCAGGTGCGCTAATTCCCTGGAAGCTCATCAAGCTACCTTCGGGTGAATTGGCAGCTCCCACCAATGACATCAATACGACTGTTGCATTGGCACTGCTAACCTCTTTAGCGTATTTTTACGCGGGTTTTAGCAAGCGGGGTTTGGGCTACTTTAAGAAATATATAGAGCCAACACCCGTGCTGTTGCCCATCGCAATCCTAGAAGATTTTACTAAGCCCCTCTCCCTAAGCTTCCGTCTATTTGGCAATATATTGGCGGACGAATTGGTAGTAGCGGTGCTGGTTCTGCTAGTTCCTCTGTTTATACCTCTGCCTGTAATGGCTCTGGGTTTGTTTACTAGCGCCATTCAAGCCCTAGTTTTTGCAACCCTAGCGGGAGCCTACATTCATGAGGCAATGGAGGGACATGGCGGAGAAGAGCATGAGGAGCATTAAATCAGTCAACAGTTAACAGTTATCAAGCTTGCGGCGCAAGTGACAATTGATAACTGATAAATGTTGAGCTTCTCAGTTGATAGCACAGTTCCAAGAGCGGTAGGCGCTCAAAACATCGCAAAACGCGATTAGTGAGAACCCGGTGCAGCGTGGAAACCACGTTTCTAATCGTTAAGTTACTTTTGTTAGTTCTGTAATCAACCAAGGAAAATCAAAATGGATCCATTAGTTTCTGCTGCTTCAGTTCTAGCTGCTGCTCTAGCAATCGGTTTAGCTGCAATAGGTCCTGGTATCGGTCAAGGTAATGCTGCTGGACAAGCAGTAGAAGGTATTGCCCGTCAACCAGAAGCAGAAGGAAAAATTCGCGGTACTCTGCTATTAACCTTGGCGTTCATGGAATCCCTGACCATTTACGGTCTGGTAATTGCTCTGGTGCTGCTGTTTGCTAACCCCTTCTCAGCATAAGACCTCAAATTATGAGTGTGGAGACGTGAACCATCACGCCTCTACAATCTATGAGGTATTGGGGATTACCAATTTTAGATTTTAGATTTTGGATTTTGGATCATTAAGAGTTTCCGGTAGATATCCTGAAGCTACTTGGTGTCACAAATCTCAAATCATCAATCTCCAGAACAACGTACCCTTGCCTTGGGTTAGTGTTAATCCAAAATTGCAAATCTAAAATCCAAAATCCCTTGACCCTTCTTGGCTATGGGTCTGTAAAAAAAAATATCAAAGGTTGGATGATTTTGCAGGCCATGAAAATTGCTACTCCAGCCAAAGAGGAGAGAAATGTTTGATTTCGATGCTACCTTGCCCTTCATGGCATTGCAGTTCCTGTTATTGGCAGCTTTGTTGAATGTAATTTTCTATAAGCCACTCACCAAGGTACTAGACGATCGCGATAATTACATCCGAACGAATACCCTTGAGGCAAAAGAAAGCTTGGCGAAAGCCTCTCGGTTAGCCGCAGAATACGAGCAGCAGCTAGCAGATGCTCGCAGACAATCGCAAGCCATTCTAGAAGCAGCTCAGGTAGAAGCTAAGAAAATTACAGCTGAAAAAATCGCTGAGGCCCAAAAAGAAGCTCAGTCTCAACGAGAACAAGCTGCTATTGAAATAGAACAACAAAAGCAGGAAGCTTTACGTACCTTAGAGCAACGAGTTGATGCTCTCAGCAGACAGATTCTAGAAAAACTATTGGGACAACCTGTAGTTAGATAAGCTTACAGGACTAGTCCTGTGTCAGCATAGGCGCAGCTGGGCATTAGTTCCAGAGCGCTAAATTAAGTGTCAAAAAAGGCACTTTTTTCCTTCGGGATGAAAGATACTTGATTTCCCTTCAGGATTTATTTACCTAATTCCCTTACAGGATTTATTTACTTAGTTTCCCTACGGGAAAAGACGAACGTACAGCAAGCAGCGCACTTGTAGATGGGTATCATGGGCACATTCTTATTACTTGCCGCAGAAGCGAACGCTGTTGGCTCTGAATTGGCAGAAGGCGCAGCAGAAGGTGGTTTCGGTCTAAATTTAGACATATTAGAAACCAACTTGATCAATCTAGCGATTCTGGTTGGCATATTATTCTACTTCGGACGTAAAGTTTTAAGCAATATCCTGAACGAGCGACAATCCAATATTGCCACCGCCATTCAGGAAGCAGAAGAGCGCTCAAAAGAGGCCAAGGTCGCCCTATCCCAAGCGCAAAAGCAATTAACTGAAGCTCAAGCAGAGGCAGAACGCATCCGCAAAGCTGCCGAAGAAAACGCCCAAAAAGCGAAAGAAGCTTTATTGGCGAAGGCTCAGCAAGATGTAGAACGCTTGAAACAAACAGCAGCAGCGGACTTAAACACCGAACAAGAGCGAGCGATCGCCCAACTGCGGCAGAGGGTAGCTACACTAGCATTACAAAGAGTCGAGTCGCAACTCAAAGGTGGAATTGCTGACGATGCTCAACAAAGTTTAATTGACCGCAGCATCGCACAATTGGGAGGCAGAGCATGACAAGTCAAGTTGCATTCGTCGAAATAGCTCAGCCTTATGCACAGGCACTTTTGTCAATAGCGCAATCGAAAAATTTGACAGAAGAGTTCGGAGAAGATGCGCGGACTCTTATAAGCCTGCTCTCAACAAACAAAGAGCTACAAAGCTTCTTGGGCAACCCATTTATTAAGCCTGAGAACAAAAAATCTCTCATCAAACAACTAGTTGGTGAAGGCGGTAATCCCTACTTACGCAATTTCTTGCTGGTACTGGTAGATAAGCGGCGCATTGCCTTCTTGGAACCGATTTTACAGCAATATCTAGCGCTGTTGCGGCAGCTGAACCAAACCGTATTAGCGGAAGTAACTTCAGCCGTTCCCCTCACAGAAGCTCAACAGCAAGCAATTAGAGAAAAAGTGATTGCCATCACTAATGCTCGTCAAGTCGAACTGGAAACCAAAGTAGACGGCGAATTAATTGGTGGTGTGATTATTAAAGTCGGCTCTCAAGTTATTGACGCCAGTATCCGGGGTCAGCTGCGCCGCCTTTCATTGCGCTTAACTAGTGGGTAGGAAGTTAGGAGTTAGAAGTTAGGAGTTAAGAGTTAGGAGTTGGGAGTTAGGAGTTGGGAGTTAAAATTTGGAAGTTGAGATTTGAGAGTTAGGAGTTGAGAGTTAGGAGCTAGGAGTTAAGTAAACAGTAATTTATTTTGACTTTTAACTTTTAATCTTTGCTTTTTTAACTCATCACTCCTAACTCACCACTCCTAACTCACCACTCCTAATTCACCACTCCTAACTCACCACTCCTAACTCATCACTCCTAACTAAAAATTACTTCTTCAGTCTCGAAAGCAAAAAAGATAGACACATGAGCATATCAATTAGACCAGACGAAATCAGCAGTATTATCCAACAGCAAATCGAGCAATACGACCAAGAAGTCAAAGTTGCTAACGTCGGTACTGTTCTACAAGTAGGTGACGGTATTGCCCGGATCTATGGTCTGGAAAAGGCTATGGCTGGGGAACTTTTGGAATTTGAAGACGGTACAGTTGGTATAGCCCAAAACTTGGAAGAAGACAACGTGGGCGCGGTACTGATGGGTGAAGGGCTAGATATTCAAGAAGGTAGCTCTGTAACCGCCACTGGTAGAATTGCTCAGATTCCCGTGGGTGAAGCCTTAATTGGTCGGGTTGTCGATGCTTTGGGTCGTCCCATCGATGGGAAGGGAGACATCAAGTCCTCAGAAACCCGCTTGATTGAATCTCCAGCACCCGGTATCATTGCCCGTCGTTCCGTACACGAACCAATGCAAACGGGTATCACAGCTATCGACTCCATGATTCCCATCGGTCGCGGACAGCGGGAATTGATTATTGGCGACCGCCAAACCGGTAAAACTGCGATCGCCATTGACACAATCATCAACCAAAAAGAAGAAGATGTAATCTGTGTCTACGTTGCAGTTGGTCAAAAAGCTTCCACCGTAGCTAACGTAGTACAAACACTGCAAGAAAAAGGCGCACTCGATTACACCATCGTCGTCGCCGCTAATGCCAGTGACCCAGCCACCTTACAATACCTAGCTCCCTACACAGGCGCAACCATCGCTGAGTACTTCATGTACAAAGGCAAAGCCACCCTGGTAGTTTACGATGACCTCTCCAAGCAAGCCCAAGCCTATCGGCAAATGTCCTTGCTGTTGCGTCGTCCACCCGGACGGGAAGCTTACCCTGGTGATGTATTCTACATCCACTCCCGCTTGTTAGAACGGGCAGCCAAGCTCAGCGATGAATTAGGTAAAGGTAGTATGACCGCCCTACCAATCATCGAAACCCAAGCTGGTGACGTTTCCGCATACATCCCCACCAATGTAATTTCCATTACAGACGGTCAGATATTCTTGTCTTCTGACTTGTTCAACGCTGGTATCCGTCCTGCTGTAAACCCCGGTATTTCCGTATCCCGCGTAGGTTCTGCGGCGCAAACCAAGGCAATGAAAAAAGTTGCCGGTAAAATTAAACTGGAACTAGCGCAATTTGACGATTTGCAAGCCTTCGCGCAATTTGCTTCTGACTTAGATAAAGCCACCCAAGACCAATTGGCACGGGGTCAACGCCTGCGGGAATTGCTCAAGCAACCCCAAAACGCTCCTCTGTCGGTATACGAACAAGTAGCAATTCTGTATGCTGGTATTAACGGTTACTTAGATGACATACCAGTAGAAAAAGTTACAGCCTTCACTCAAGGTCTGCGGGAATATTTAAAGACAGGTAAACCCCAGTACGCCCAAGCAGTACAAACCAAGAAAGTACTAGATGCCGATGAAGAAGCAGCTTTGAAGGAAGCACTGGTCGAATACAAAAAGACCTTCAAAGCAACAGCGTAACAATTTTGGATTTTGGATTTTGGATTTTGGATTAAATCTAAAATCCAGAATTCCTAATCTAAAATTTCAAATCGGATTTTGGATTGGTGGATTTTTGACTCAGGATTAAATCTAAAATCCGAAATTCCAAATCTAAAATCTAAAATCTAAAATCTAAAATCGGAACATGGCCAATCTTAAAGCAATACGCGATCGCATTCAGTCGGTCAAAAACACCAAAAAAATTACAGAAGCCATGCGCCTAGTTGCGGCGGCTAGAGTACGCCGGGCGCAAGAACAAGTGCTAGCAACTCGCCCCTTTGCCGATCGCTTGGCACAAGTATTGTATGGTCTGCAAACCCGTCTGCGGTTTGAAGAAGCAAACTTACCACTGTTGAAAAAACGCCAAGTTAAGTCCGTGGCACTTTTAGTTGTCTCTGGCGATCGGGGTCTGTGCGGTGGCTACAACACTAACGTTATTCGTCGTGCCGAAAACCGGGCCAAGGAACTCAAGGCAGAAGGTGTAGATTATCAGTTTGTGATTGTCGGCCGGAAAGCTACACAGTACTTTCAACGTCGCAATCAACCCATTGATTCTACCTACAGCGGCTTAGAGCAAATTCCCACCGCAGCCGAAGCCACTCAAATTGCTGACCAGCTACTTTCGTTGTTCCTTTCAGAAGAAGTAGACCGGGTTGAATTAATCTATACCAGATTTGTGTCTTTGGTTAGCTCTCGTCCTGTAGTACAAACTCTGTTACCCTTAGATGCCCAAGGTCTAGAAACAGGAGACGATGAAATTTTCCGCTTGACAACCCGTGGCGGCCAATTTCAAGTCGAACGCGAGAAAGTCACCAAGCAAGTGCGGCCATTGGCTCCTGACATGATTTTCGAGCAAGATCCCCTACAGATTCTTGATTCTTTGTTACCCCTGTATCTGAGTAATCAGCTATTACGGGCGCTGCAAGAATCCGCAGCTAGCGAACTAGCAGCGCGGATGACAGCGATGAGTAATGCTAGTGACAATGCTGGTGAATTGATTAACACCCTCACCCTGTCTTACAACAAAGCCAGACAAGCCGCAATTACCCAAGAACTGCTTGAAGTTGTGGGTGGTGCAGAAGCATTAACTTAGGAATAAGTCAATTGCTAATCATTACAAATAGCTAATTGCTGGTAGATTTCAAACTAGCGATTAGCTATTTTGGTTTTAAGATTGCTGTGAAAGGTCAAAGACCAAGTGTTTAGCACTGAAAAGATACATCCCACGTGCTGATGTTTATGGTGGGCGATCGCACCGCAAACAATTCTCCATCGAGAATCTCATAACGAATCAATTCGTTATCAGGCAATGTCTCAACATCTTGAATTGTCCAGCTAACTTTGCTTGTAGTTTGACTCATGACAGTTAAGCTTGGTTAATGGAAGTTTAATATTTCTTTGTCATCTTGCGACACATTTCGGTGACAGAAAACTATAATATATGTATAGCGCATGGGTCCGTCACGGTTTCGACAGGTTGGCGAACGCTGCTCTGTGATTCAGGTCGAGAGTGAGTCATCTCTCGTAAATCAAAGGCTCAAAACAAAAGTAAATGCGAATAACATCGTAAAATTTGCTCGTCGGGAAGCTCTAGTAGCAGCCTAAAACACCTCTTACAGGTTCGAGCGTCTTTAGTCCGACTCCGTTAAGGGCTAGGGACAAACCCCAACGGATGCTCTAGCAAGCGTTCTCTGGTTGGCTTGCTGGCTAAGATTAAACCAGAGCATCCTACGTTCGGGATAATGAACGATTCCCGCCTTGAGGATCAGATAGGCTAAACCTGTGAATGAGCGGGGGGTCAATACCCAATTTGGACAGCAGTTCGACTCTGCTCGGATCCACTAAAATAAAAAGTTTAAAAGCCACAGTACATACTGTGGCTTTTAAATTCGCTTCCTAGCATCTAATTCATATCAAGTTGTCAAACTCCCCCCGTAGTCCTCCTTGGCAAGGTGGACTACATAACTAGGAGGGTCGCCCAAAAATTCATCCCATACTGCCCTTTCCTTCGGAACGCTCCGCGAACGGGTCAGATGTGGGGCTTCTTTTTGATCTAGCTAAAACACGAAATTACTGGGATTATTCAATCTAGATAGTGTTAAATCAAAACCTGTAACCGTAGTCAAGCTTTGGAAGCTTTTACTATTTCCTATTCCATCTGCGTCAATATCAACACTAAAGATGAGATTAATGTTACCCAAAAGCGATCGCACTTGCACATAACCATCAGCGATCGCATTGGTTCCGTTATAACCACCAGGAATGATACTGTCGAGTAAGCTTGTCAACACAATCTTATCGTTGCCAACTGAAAAATCGCTAATCAGGTCAATACCATCATTCAAGCTAGTGTATACAATCGAGTCTCGACCAGCACCCGTTATAATCAGATCTGCTTTCTTAAAACCTGTGATGATATCGTCTTGAGCAGTTCCTTTTAAGATATCCGAATTAGCCGTACCATTGATGATGTTTTGTTCGGCAAGATCGTTGACAGTTATAGTGAAAGGACTTTCAAAAGTTAGTCCTCCCTGGTCAGTGGTGCGTACCCGGATGCTGTAAGAACTCTTGGTTTCAAAATCAGGTGAATTATTAATTCGCAACTGATTGCCGACAATGCTAAAAGCTGCGTTATCAGTAGAACCAGTTCCAGCAACTAGGCTGTAGGTGAAAGTGTTACCAGTGTCGGGGTCTGTGGTGCTGAAGTTGCCGACTACAGAGTTAGCAGCCACGTTTTCGTTAATGCTGCTAGCACTCAAGGCTATGGCTGTTGGTATTTCGTTGACATTATTTATGGTGATGGTGAAGGGGCTTTCAAAACTAAGTCCTCCTTGGTCAGTGGTGCGTAGTCGAATACTGTAGGAACTCTTGGTTTCAAAATCAGGTGAATTATTAATTCGCAATTGATTACCGACAATGCTAAAAGCAGAGTTATCGGTAGAACCAGTTCCAGCAACTAGGCTGTAGGTGAAGGTGTCGCCAATGTCAGGGTCTATGGTGCTGAAGCTGGCCACTACAGAGTTAGCAGCCACATTTTCATCGATGCTGGTAGCACTCAACGCTAAGGCTGTTGGTGCTGTGTTTTCAGCAAGATCGTTGACAGTTATGGTGAAGGGACTTTCAAAACTAAGTCCTCCTTGGTCAGTGGTGCGTACCCGAATACTGTAGGAACTCTTGGTTTCAAAATCAGGTGAATTATTAATTCGCAACTGATTGCCAACAATGCTGAAAGCAGAGTTATCGGTAGAACCAGTTCCAGCAACTAGGCTGTAGGTGAAAGTGTTACCAGTGTCGGGGTCTGTGGT
>NZ_JACKZU010000813.1:0-374 GCF_014222165.1 Nostoc sp. 2RC | reverse complement strand
GCTTGTTCGTGCCAAAATCGCAGCATTGGTAAAAAATCTTGGGCGATATTTGGATGTTCAAAAACTCGCTGCACTTCGTTCAAAGCCAAAATCACAGGATTTGATGAAATCTGCTGTAATAGATAAGCTTCAAAATAAATTTTGCAGCTGACTTTGCTGCCCATTTCTGTATCCCAAAAATCATCAAGACAGGAAATTAAGTTTAACTGCTTGGTGATATAAATACAGAACCAACGCAAAAATTTATCCAGAGAAGCAAAAACTTCTTCGTCTGCTTCTTGAAAATCCAAGTAGATTACTTGATAATTTTGCTCTTTAGCATAAGCAATCATTCGGTTGAGCAAGGAACTTTTGCCCATTTTTTTGGGTGCTTT
>NZ_JACKZU010000812.1:0-374 GCF_014222165.1 Nostoc sp. 2RC | reverse complement strand
AGTCCCTTCACCATAACTGTCAACGATCTTGCTGAAAACACAGCACCAACAGCCTTAGCGTTGAGTGCTACCAGCATCGATGAAAATGTGGCTGCTAACTCTGTAGTGGCTAACTTGAGTTCCATAGACCCTGACATTGGCGACACCTTCACCTACAGCCTAGTTGCTGGAACTGGTTCTACCGATAACGCAGCTTTTAGCATTGTTGGCAATCAATTGCGAATTAATAATTCACCTGATTTTGAAACCAAGAATTCTTACAGTATTCGACTACGCACCACTGACCAAGGAGGACTTAGTTTTGAAAGTCCCTTCACCATAACTGTCAACGATCTTGCTGAAAACACAGCACCAACAGCCTTAGCGTTGAGTGC
>NZ_JACKZU010000141.1:0-19347 GCF_014222165.1 Nostoc sp. 2RC | reverse complement strand
TTATTACAAGGAATAGATAAGAAAAATATCATTAAGGAGATCATCATCGAAAAAGGTTTTGGCTCTTTAAAAACTAAAACCAAAAATAATGCAAGTGAAACTCAAAGTAAAGAATTTTCAAGAGAGACAAAAGCAGCAGCTTTTATCAGAGATGCTTTACCTGGTTGTCCACGATGTAAAATATGCGGAGGCTATCTTCCTACTCGTCTTAACTCAATAGATCACATTAAGAGAAAAGCTGATGGTGGCTTGGGTACTTTAGACAACGCACAATTGACTCATCTATACTGTAATACAACATACAAAAATTAGAAATTTTGGCTAAGTATATAATTTAGATACAGTAGTGTGCTAGTGGGATACATCACTAGGACTTACGCACAGGTAACGGAAAAACGTAGACGCGGAGCAGCTTGCCGCAGGCTACAGCGAAGGATGCAAAGGGCACAAAGGAATAATAGTTTCACAGAGTTATTGCGTAAGTCCAAATCACTATCAAGAGATGCTACTCTTTTTCACCGCTGGATACTGCTGCAATACCTGTTGTAAATATTGCCCAGTATAAGACTTGGGATTTGCTGCAACTTCCTCCGGTGTTCCCACAGCAATTAATTCTCCGCCTTTATCGCCGCCTTCTGGCCCCAAATCTATCACCCAATCTGCACAACGAATCACATCTAAATTATGTTCAATGACTAAAATTGAATTGCCTTTATCCACCAATCTTTGCAAAACATCTAATAATTTGTGGACATCATAAAAAGATAACCCTGTTGTTGGTTCATCGATTAAATAAAGTGTCTTACCTGTGGCGCGGCGAGATAATTCTGTGGCTAATTTTACCCGCTGCGCTTCCCCACCTGATAAAGTAGTCGCAGGTTGTCCCAATTGAATATAACCCAAGCCGACATCAAATAAAGTTTGCAAACGGGCGAAAGCTTTAGGAATATTTTGGAAAAAATCTAAACTTTCCTCAACAGTCATGTTGAGAACATCGGAAATAGATTTGTCTTTATACTTCACCTGCAATGTTTCGCGGTTGTATCTTGCACCTTTACAAATTTCGCATTGCACGTAAACATCAGGGAGAAAGTTCATTTCAATTACATTTACACCCTGTCCGCTACAAGCTTCGCAACGTCCGCCTTTGACGTTGAAGGAAAATTGTCCTGGTTTGTAACCCCTAGCTTTGGCTTCTATTGTTTGCGAAAATACATCACGAATGGCATCAAAAATTCCTGTGTAAGTTGCAGGATTAGAACGTGGTGTGCGTCCAATGGGCGATTGATCTATGACAATCGCTTTATCAATTGAACTTAATCCCTGAATTTTATCTAAGTCTTTGGGTAAGGGAACTTTCTTAGTTAAATGATGTTGTAATGATGGATAAAGTAATTCGTTGACTAGGGTAGATTTGCCAGAACCAGACACGCCAGTAACCGCAACAAGTTTACCCAATGGAATTTCTACATCGATATTTCTTAAGTTGTTGCGATGGGCATTTTTAATGATTAAACTGCGTCCATTTCCTTCCCGGCGTTCTGGTGGTGTATTAATTACTCGCCTGCCTGATAAATAAGCACCAGTTAAGGAATCTTCTGCTGTTAATAATGCTTCTAAATCACCTTGGGCGATAATATTTCCGCCGTGAATTCCTGCGCCAGGGCCAATATCAACTATATAGTTGGCTGCACGAATTGTTTCTTCATCGTGTTCCACGACAATTAAAGTATTACCTAAATCGCGCAACTTAGTTAAAGTTTTTAGCAATCTGCCATTATCGCGTTGATGCAAACCAATACTTGGTTCGTCTAAAACGTAGAGAACTCCTGTTAAACCAGAACCGATTTGTGTTGCTAAACGAATGCGTTGGGCTTCGCCACCAGAAAGGGTCATTGCTGGACGGTCAAGGGTGAGGTAATCTAAACCAACATCTAACAAAAATTGCAATCTGGCTTTAATTTCTCTGAGGACTAAATCAGCAATTTGCAATTGCCGATCGCTCAATTTTAATTGTTCGACTCTTTGGCGACAATCTCGAATTGAGACGCTAGTTAAATCCAAAATTCCATATTGCCCCAACTTCACCGCTAAAGCTTCCGGTTTTAATCTTTTACCATGACAAACTTCACAGGGCTGGTCAATTAAATACTGCTCTAATTTTTGCTTAATTAACTCCGAACCACCCTCATATTGTCGTTGTAAAATTGGAACAATACCTTTAAAAGTTTGTTTTTTATCTGTTTTTGTTTTTTCTTCTTTTTCGCCATACAAAAGAGTCTGCTGCTGTTCTGCTGTTAGCTTGTTCCAATTTGTTTGTAATTCAAATCCGTAAGCTTGCCCTACACTATAAAGCAATTCCAAATAATAGGAATTATCTTTTTCTGACCAAGGAGCGATCGCTGCATAAACTGGCGCTTCCGGGTCGGGTACAATCAAATCGGGCGCAAATCTCCTCAAAGTCCCGATTCCATGACAGTTAGGACAAGCACCATAAGGCGAATTAAACGAGAACAATCGCGGTGATAATTCCTCCATCACCGCGCCATGTTCTGGACAAGCAAAATTTTCGGAAAATACTAATTCTTCGTCAGTTGTTGTCTCCCCTTCGTTGCTGCTGACAACGATGGTTGCAATGCCACCAGACTGTTTTAAGCACGTAGATAAAGAATCAACTAAACGCTCTTGAATTCCATCTTTTTTTACCAAGCGGTCAATTACTACTTCGATGGTGTGTGTTAAATTTTTATCCAATTCAATGGAATCTGATAATTCCCGCACCTCGCCATCGACACGCACGCGGACAAAACCTTGGGATGCCAGACTTGACAAAAGCTTACGGTGTGTGCCTTTTTTACCCCGAACAACGGGTGCAAGAATTTGGAAACGAGTGCGGTCTGGTAATTCCAGAATGCGATCGCACATTTCATCAATTGTTTGGGGTGCAATACAGCGATGGCAAATCGGACAATGGGGTTCACCAGCGCGACCAAACAACAGCCGCAAATAGTCATAAATCTCAGTCACCGTACCCACAGTGGAACGGGGGTTATGAGAAGTTGACTTTTGGTCAATGGAAATTGCTGGACTCAAGCCTTCAATGGCTTCTACATCCGGCTTATCTAATTGTCCTAAAAATTGCCGTGCATAGGCACTAAGGGATTCCACATAGCGGCGTTGTCCTTCAGCGAAAATCGTATCAAACGCCAAAGAAGACTTACCAGAACCAGAAACACCAGTGAAAACAATTAAGCGATCGCGTGGCAATTCCAAGTCTATATTTTTCAGATTATGCTGTCTAGCACCCCGAATCCGAATCGTATTCTGGCTATTGGGCGAGGGAAGATGTCCGTTTAATAGAGAAGCCTGGGCATTAGCTTGCTCTGAAACGAACTTCGGGGAAGCTGTGAGCTGTGGTTCTGACATACTGGGCGGCAAAAAAGGAGTTTCTTGTGAAACAGTCCTTAATAATACTATCTTTAATTAGTTTACAGTAGAACAATAGTACTGTTTTGAATACTTATTCGGTATAGGGCATTGGGCAAAACCCTTCGGGTAGGGAAAAGGGAAAAGGGAAAAGGAGGGATCTTTCCTTTCCCCTTTCCCCTTTCCCCTTTGGCGTTACCATCTCCCCCATCTCCCCTTTCTCTGCCAAATTCCTACAAACTCCATGCAGCCTGAAAAAAGTCATACTCACACAGCATTGCATAACGGTAAGTTGAATGCACAACAGCATTATCTGTGGCATGATTTTCAACTAAACTTTCTAACTGCTGTGCCAATGGCAGAAAATCCGCGCTGCTGTAAGTCCGAATCCAGTCAGCATATTGATGATTCGGGATGCCATTACTAGCTAACTGTTCTCCCAAAAAAGCATACAAACGCATACAAGGAGACATGGCCGCAGCAGTTATACCAACATCTGCACTCCAAGCAGTTGCTAGCAAAAAATCAGTGTAGCGACGGGTAGCGGTTCCAGGTTCCACAGAATGCAAATTAACTCCCCACTGGGAAGCATAGCCACTGTGCAATTGCAGTTCTGTTAATACACCTCCAGCTAAGTTATGAAATGTCATAAAACCCGCCCAATTTGGTGCTTTCGCTGCGGCAATACTATAGGCACGGGCGAAAGCTTCTAAGAAAAAAGCATCTTGTCCTACATAATAAGCAAATTTCCCTCGTTCCAGAGTCCCATCACCAATGCCCTGAACAAAAGGATGCTCCAAACAAGCTTGGGCTAAATCTTGATTTTTATTCCATAATTCATTGGATAAAGTCATTGGTCATTAGTCAACAGTCATCAAAAAGGCAAAAATTGAAGCAATATAGAACCAAGACTGCCGAAAAAGTCAACAAAACTGGGACTACCGGAGCTTACTTTTTCAGTATAGGGTGTTTGGAGTTCTTTCATAAAAGCCTGGGCTGTTTGCATTCCAGAACTGTTATTTTGGGATGTAAACAATTTATCAGCAACTTGGGCATCTACGAAGGCACCTTGTCTATCTAATAATTGGTAGCGGGCGATACCACGAGCTAGATAAGCACCGGCATAGTCTGGTTTAATGGCGATCGCTTGACTAAAATAACTAATTGCTTGCTGGTGGTTGCCTTTTTCTCCTTGTGCTACACCCAAGGCATAAAAATCCTCTGGTGACGCAATTTGTGATGGTATCCCTATTGCACCTTGGAAGTTAGTACTATTCAGGTAAGCACCATTTAATTCTGCGTTTGTTAAATAGCTATTTCTCAAATCAGCAGCGGCTAAATTGGCACCGCTAAATCTAGTCTCGGTTAGGTTAGCACCATATAAACTAGCACCACTCAAGTTTGCCCCCCGCAAATCAGCACCGCTCAAATTTGCACGGCTCAGGTTCGCACCTGCAAGATTAGCACCGCTCAAATTCGCTCCAGATAAATCAGCCATCACTAAACCTGCATGAGTTAAATCGCAGTTTTGACATTGTTTGGTTGCCAATAACTGTTGAACGTGTTCAGAATTCGCGGCTTGTACGGTTGTTGTCAGGCTAAAGGTGGTTATAAATACAGCTGTGGCGATAATTTGGTTTTTCATATTTGCGTAACATTTCTTACTCAAGACTCAATATTAACCGGGGTAGATTTATACCCCAGCCTATGATAAGAGCAATCCTAAGATTTTGACCTCTGTAGTTGCCCATATCGCTTTTCATATCAGGTTTAGCTAAATACTTATACCGATTCAAAAAATGTTTGCGACAGATACCCCACCCGCCTGACGGCACCCTCCCCAAAGCATCGGGGAGGGTTGGAGAGGGGTCTTGTCTATGTGTCGCATTCTTTTTTCAAATTGGTATAACTATGGTTCTTTAACCGAACCTGATATGACCCAACTGGATATCAGAAGGAATGGAGAACATTAGACCTGCCTTAAAAATAGGGAACGGGGAACAGGGAAGAGGTATTTTAATTGTTCCTTGTGAGCGCCGCTCATGGAGTAAGAGAGCAAAAGTGCTGTTTGCAAGAAATGGAAAAAGGGGAAAGGGAAAACATAAAACCTTTCCCCCTTTCCCCTTACCCTTTTCCCGACTTATGCAAGAAGTATATTATGCCTCTATCGCCGGATTATAATCATCTGGATTATCAAAGCCTGCAATCCAAGCAGCAGCTTGATGGCATGTTTGCATATATGGGGGAACGCGTAGGATATGAGTATGTCCTGTAGATGGACAGCTGACTTTCAACACCATAAAAGGCTCGTCATCCTCAAAAGGAATGCAGATTAGTTGACGTTCTCCACCTGCATCTCTATCCCGATGACGGACTAAGCCTCCCACTTGTTGCAAAAATCTCTCGTAGCCCAGGCGCTCAATGAGTATGCGGCGTAACTCAACGTTATCAGTATTGAGGATATCTTGCCCGGTTATGGAGTCCGATGCAAAGGCAATGGCATCATTCACCTGCACGCCCCGCCAACACAAAACAAAACCATGCCCTTCAGGTAAACTAGTAATCCCACTCCCAGCTAACTCAATCCAGTGGGTGACGTGCAAACCTTTGGCCAGGGTTGTCAGCTTCACACAATCGCTGATATCCAGGCTTTCACAGGTGAGGTTTTCAGGTAAATTGTAAAGTTCCAAAGCACCGCTTAAATCCAGATGGCCTAAAACCCGCATCCCATCCCATGCCCGATGCTCAAGTATCAGCTTTCTTGCATGTTCAGCCGTTATAGGTTCGTGGCTTTGCTGTGGACGCTGCTTAACTGGTCTATTTGGCACGCGCCCATTTGACATAATCTTCAGCATTAATCTGCAACCTCTACATAAGCTTCAGGGCGGTATTCACGTTGTCTCCAAACTCGGTAAAGTCCTTGCGGTAATTCTATAGCCCGATGTTCTTCATGAACTAAAGTAGCAGTGGGTTCTTTAACCTCAAGAAAAAGCTCGCTACCATTCACCCACAACTGAACAGCATAGGATTGCTGAATCCGATGGCTGTGTCCCGTTAGTTCCCCATGAGCCAAAGTTGCACCTACACGTTTTTCAGCCCCCACTGGTAAGCTAGCAATTTTTCTGAGTAGAACGTCGCCATGTCTGTAGAGCATACCAGCTTGATTAATTTGAGTGTGATTACGGTTATTTGATATATCTTTATTATACAAGGTATTGGGCATAGGGCATTGGGCATTGGGTATGGAAAGAGGACAAGGGGGACAAGGTAGCAATCTTTCTCTCCGAAGTTCTGATCGGAGGAAACCTCCGCTCAGACTTCTCTCCTTGTCTCCCCCCTCTTCCTTGTCTCCAGGTGAACGAAATTTTGTGTGGGATTTCTAGCTAAGTATCCAAAAAATTACCCTCCACACTTCCCACACTCCCCACACCTTTTTTCGCTCACCCCTTGTCTCCCCCTAGCCCTCTGCCCTATGCCCTTAAATTTATTCGTCAATCTGCCATGAATCTTTGATTATTTCTTCATCCAAAATTTTCTTAGGACGCACAATAATAATAATTCTTCCTAATAGAGGAATTTCTGGCTCGGTTTCAAACCATTGAAAATCTAATTCACCAGCATTTTCAATGACAAAATAGTTGGAAGCATCCCATTGTCGTTGGGCACGATCTACTACTACTAGTAGTGGTTCTATTCGAGTTTGGGGTTGGTTAGAAAAGCGATCGCTAGAAGCTAAAATCGCTACTGGATCTTCTGCGGCTAACAGTACTTGCCAACCCGGTAAGGGTACCCAAGCTTGTTCCCCAGCAAATTTAACCATACGAAATGGTTCAATTTCGGTAATTACGGGCACAGCCTGTAAATCTTTTCCTGATAATGGCAACTCGCCCACCACTGGAACCATTCTAGGCAATTGTTCTTCAGATTCCAAGCGGTAAAAAGGTAAAATTGGAGCCGGACGCTTGGGAACGGTGGTAAAATCAGTCAGCAATTGTTCGATTTGTTTTCTGGCTGTTGGTGTGTGAGCAAAACGCAATCCTTTGGCTATTAAGCGCGATCGCTCCTGTAAATCTGAGTTTTGCCGTGCTAGTTTCCAAGTTTGGTAAGCAACCGCATCCCCAGGATGGTTAGAAAATCCTTCTGGCAATGTACGCAAATAAGAAAATTCTTTAATTGACTTGGCTACTTCCCGCGCTTCATCAGCATCAAGTTTGTGTACGAAAATCAACTCAGCTGCGGCAGCGCGTTCTTCTTGGGTGAGCAAACGTAATTCATATAAAATATCACTACCACGTGTACTGTAGTGCGATCGCGTGGCTTCAGAAACTCCAAATTTTTCTAAAGAATTGTAAACTTGAGAACCAACAATCACCTGATTTTGTTGAATTGGCTCAAATCCAGTGGCTTCAAAAATTTCTTGGGGATTGTAGCCAGTTTTCTGCAACGAGGCAATGGCCGTTCCCCATTCCACCCAGTTACCTTGCTTTTGCCTCAACTTTCGTAGTAACTCTTGTGCTACATCATTGTTGATAGTATTTTCGGAATCTTGAGTGTTGGGTGGTAGATCTGTCATAAATCGGTGTGTGAGCTTCAACTTGAGAGGTTGATTAATACCTCATGAGCAAGTTTTATTCTAATCTATGAGCTGCACAGAGTAGGAAGATGAGGAACAGGGCAGTCATCATTCATCAGTCCCCACTCCCCGTTTATCTAATTCCTCAACAATTTTTCCGTGCTTAGTAATTAAATGTGTCAGAGATAGCATTTTTATCGGTAATAGTTCTTAAAAAATTGAATTTGTTCTCAATTAAGCTTGGTATGGAATATAACAAGATAATGAAATATTTAAAGGAAATATCTTATGGATAATCCTAACCTCGAAATTGATAAAATCCAATATCAAGTGATGACTCTGGAACGACCAAAAAAGCTGAAAATTCTGGTGGTTGATGACGAACCAGATAATCTCGATTTACTTTATCGCACTTTTCGACGAGATTTTAATGTTTTGAAAGCTGATAGTGGGGTGAATGCCCTACAAGTTTTGGCAGCAGAAGGAGAGGTTGCTGTGATTATCTCCGATCAACGAATGCCAGAAATGAAAGGAACTGAGTTTCTCAGTAAGACGGTGCCTCAGTTTCCTGATACAGTCAGGATAATTCTCACGGGATTTACTGATATTGAAGACTTGGTGGAAGCGATTAATGCCGGACAAGTCTACAAATATATTACCAAACCTTGGGATCCAGGGGAACTCAAGGCAGTGGTGCAAAGGGCAGCAGAAACCTACGACTTGCTTAAGCAGCGCACAGAAGAGTTACGCCGCGCCCACGCTCAAATGGCGTTGCTGAGTGTTTTAGTGCAACTGACTCAAGCAGCTTCTAGCTTAGAAGAAACTCTTAGCCCAATTGCTAGGGCTTTTTGTGAAACTTTTGGCACTCAGGGCTGTATTATACAACTTATAGATGGAAATAATCTGGCTGCTACTCAAGGAAATTACAGCGATACAGGTACAGTAGAAAATTGGCTTTCCCAAGACCCGCTTACCCAAGAAGCGATCGCCACAGGAAAAATACAACTTTCCTTGAATATAGCCAAAGATAGCAAATTAAATGATGCTGTTCACTACCAAAACTCAGGTGTGCAAGCGCATTTAGTGATGCCCATTATTTACCGAAATGAACTTTTGGGCGTATTATCACTACAGTGGAAACAACCGTGCATTTTGCGAGAAGATGAATTAAAGCTGATTGATTTATCAACACAACTGGTGGCGATCGCTCTGACCAGTAGTCGCTGCCATCAAAGCATTGTGTAGTTGTCATTAGTCATTAGTCATTAGTCATTTGTGAAAACTAATCTCCAATGCCCAATGCCCCATGCCCAATGCCCCATGCCCCATGCCCAATGCCCCATACCCAATGACTAACGAAATTCAGTCCATTTTCAACCGCATTGCTCCAGTTTATGACCAGTTGAACGATTGGTTGAGCCTGGGACAACACCGAATCTGGAAAGAAATGGCAGTGAAATGGAGTGCGGCTAAATCCGGTGATACTGCACTAGATTTGTGTTGCGGTAGCGGTGATTTAGCTTTACGTTTGGCACGGCGTGTAGGAACAACTGGACAAGTGTATGGAGTGGACTTTTCTCCAAACCTGCTGGAAACTGCTCAAGAACGCTCAAAAAAACAGTACCCCCAACCTGTTATCGCTTGGGTGGAAGCTGATGTACTAAATTTGCCCTTTGACGATAACCAATTTGACGCTGCAACAATGGGCTATGGTTTAAGAAATGTTAAAGATATTTCCCGCAGTCTGCAAGAGTTATACCGTGTTTTGAAGCCTGGTGCTAAAGCTGCGATTTTAGACTTTCATCGACCGAGTAATCTGCAACTACGGGGTTTTCAGCAATGGTATCTGGACAATTTTGTGGTGCCGATTGCGGATAATTTGGGCTTAAAGGAAGAATACGCTTACATCAGTCCCAGCTTAGACCGCTTTCCCATCGGTAAAAAGCAAGTGGAGTTAGCTTATGAAGTTGGTTTTGGAACTGCCACACACTACCCCATTGCCAACGGTATGATGGGAGTGCTAGTAGTCAAGAAAAATGAGTGAAGAGTTAGGAATTGAAAGTTATGAATTATAAGGTTAGGGAACTCCAAAAAATAAATTATTCCCCTTGGGGTAGTTGACTGTTCAGTGTTGACCCTTCTCCTATGGTCGCCGCTACGCGTAGCTTGCTTCCACGTAGTGGTACGACTTCGCTCAGGGTCAAGGCTTCGACTCCGCTCAGCCTTGACTGCTGACTGTTAACGGTCAACGGTCAACAATCAACAATTAACAGTCTTATGCGTGAATATTTTTTTACTTGTAAGTCCCTTATAAATTATGAGTAGCGATCGGTTCTCAATGAGAATCGATCATTCCTAACTCTTAACTCCTAACTCCTCACTCCCAAATTCCAAATCAAAATCCTGTGGACTGGTCTCATCTTTGGCTTTATGTTTCTCCCCCTGTACTGGGTGGAATTATTGGCTATTTCACAAATGATGTAGCCATCAAAATGTTGTTCCGTCCCTACCGAGCAATTTATATTGCGGGACGAAGAGTACCTTTCACACCTGGATTAATTCCCCGCAACCAGGAACGTCTGGCTCAGAATATTTCTAATACAATCATGGGGTCGCTATTAACGCCAGAGGAATTACAAAATCTGGCACGGCGTCTGTTACAAAGAGAACGCGTACAAGGAGCGATTCTTTGGTTATTGCGGCTGGCCATCGAACAAGTCAAAACAGATAAAAACCAGAAAAGCGCTAAAATTGTAGCCGGAATTTTGCGGGATTTACTAGGAGAGTCCTTGCCAAGATTACTAAAGGTTTTATCACGGCGAGAAGACTTTTTAGAAGCGCAGATTAATCAAATTTTTGACCAGATTTTGCTGGAATTTCAATTAACTGAAGAACAAGCCACGAGGCTTGCGGATTGGTTATTACAGGTAGTTTTGCCACCAGATATATTGCGCCAAGCCATAGTTGATTTTTTAACCGATCGCACAATTCAAATTATTGATGAAGGCTTTCGGGAAAAAACCAGTGGTACTTACTGGGTAGTAGCAAATTTGTTTGGTTTACGTAATACTCTAACGCGACTCAGGACTTTTTGCTTAGATGAAAAAGAAGCTACCAATACTCGTTTGCAGGAATTAACTCAAGATTTACAAATGCGCGATCGCATTCGCAAATTACTGCAAAATTTATCATTACAAAACTTACCCATAGGAACAGTGCGCCAACTACGAAAGACCACACGGGAAAGTGTGCGTCATTACTTGCAAACCAGTGGCAGTGATTTCCTACAAGGGTTAACTGATTCTGTTAATTGGGAAAATATTGCTGTGGTGCTATTGAATCGCTTGAGTAGTTCACCTGTTGTCGGTACTTCTTTAGAAGTAATGAGTCAAGAATTAGCTGTCATTTTAGAAAAGTATTTGGAAAAAGATTTAGAGGCCCTTGTGGCGCAAGTAATTCCAATTTTATCCATAGATCAAGTAATAGTTGACCGTGTAAAATCAACTTCACCTGCTGATTTAGAAGCTGCCATCGAAGGAATTGTGAAAAATGAATTGCAGGCAATTGTAACTTTAGGTGGTGTTTTAGGTTTCATTGTCGGGCTATTTCAGACAGGATTTTTGTTATTTAGTCAATTTTAATTTTTGATTAGCTGTGTCGAAGAAGAAATAGAGGTCGTTGACCGTTGACTGTTGACTGCGAACAGGCAAGGTCTTAGGGCGTCTTTCATTAGACTTCTGCCTTAAAAATAGGGCATTGGGCATTGGGCATTGGGCATTGGGCATGAGAATATTGATTTTTATTGTTCCTTGTGAGCGTAGCTCATGGAGTAAGAGTGCAAAAGTCGGAAAAGGAGAAGAGTTTGCTATTTTCCCTTTAACCTTTTCCCTTTCCCCTTTAACCTTTCCCCTTTCCCCTTTAACCTTTAACCTTTTCCCTTTCCCCACAAGAGTACAAAAAGCACTCTTGTGCAAGAGGTCTATTCCATCTATAGAAGGTATGGGATGAAAGATGCTGATTGAGAAAATCAGGCATGTATCTCAAAAATTTCTGACAAAATATCCATTTCAGATTTTTTGTGTCAATTGATTCTGATAACTTAGTAAAGTAAATAAGCGATTGCGCTTTAAAATTGCACAGTTACTCGTAAAGTTGTTTGACCCCCGACGGTTAACAGTCAACAACCAACACCAAAATATGTGCGGCTTTAGATGCAAGGGCAGCTTATCATATTACTTTCAAAGCTTCCTACCTGGCGGAGGCATTGAGGAAAACAGACACAATTGATTGGCTAAAAGTTATGGCGCTCATAGTTCAAAAATATGGTGGTACATCTGTCGGTTCAGTGGAACGCATTCAGGCTGTTGCACAGCGCGTTTATCAAACTGTCAAAGCTGGAAACTCTCTGGTTGTGGTGGTTTCGGCAATGGGGAAAACCACTGATGGACTCGTCAAACTAGCTAATGAAATTTCGCCAAATCCTAACCGCCGGGAAATGGATATGCTGCTTTCCACTGGCGAACAAGTCACCATTGCTTTACTGAGTATGGCGTTGCAGGAACTCGGACAACCAGCAATTTCTATGACTGGCGCTCAGGTAGGAATTGTGACTGAAGCAGAACATAGCCGCGCTCGGATTTTACATATTGAAACTAGCCGCTTAAATCGCCACATTAATGCTGGAAAAGTGGTTGTCGTAGCTGGCTTTCAAGGCATATCCAGCACTCAAGAAATGGAAATCACAACTCTGGGGCGTGGTGGTTCGGACACTTCAGCGGTAGCTTTGGCAGCAGCATTACAGGCAAATTTTTGTGAAATTTATACAGATGTCCCAGGGATTTTAACTACAGACCCGCGCTTAGTTCCCGAAGCTCAGTTGATGGATACCATCACCTGCAATGAAATGCTAGAACTAGCTAGTTTGGGAGCAAAAGTATTGCATCCCCGTGCTGTGGAAATTGCTCGTAACTATGGCGTTCCCTTAGTAGTGAGATCTAGCTGGACGGACGATCCAGGTACTTGGGTTATCTCTACCAAATCCAAAGGGCGATCGCTCATCAATCTAGAAATTGCTCGTCCAGTGGATGCTGTAGAATTTGATACTGACCAAGCAAAGGTGGCTTTATTGCGCGTCCCCGATAAGCCAGGAGTTGCAGCAAGGTTGTTTGGGGAAATTGCCCGCCAAAAAGTAGATGTAGATTTGATTATTCAATCAATTCATGAAGGTAATAGTAATGACATTGCCTTTACAGTAACAACACCAATTTTAAACCGAGCCGAAGCAGTAGCAGCAGCCATCGCCCCAGCCCTGAGGAGTCCATCCAACCCCAAATCCGACGAAGCCGAAGTAATGATAGAAAATAACATCGCTAAAGTCAGCATCTCAGGGGCAGGTATGATTGGGCGTCCTGGTGTAGCTGCGAAGATGTTCGCCACCTTAGCTGAAGCGGGTGTAAATATACAAATGATTTCCACTAGTGAAGTGAAAGTCAGCTGTGTAGTGGATGCGGCCGAATGCCATCGGGCTGTTACTGCACTGAGTAAAGCATTTGAAATCGAAGCAGAGGAAAATGACGCGGTGACACAAGGATGTGGGGACACAAAGAGAGTATTTGATAATTTCTCCGTGTCACCGCGTCTCCCCATCTTTGCGTCTCCTACTCCTCCGGTTCGTGGCGTCGCCCTAGACTTAAACCAAGCGCGTTTAGCAATTCGCCAATTACCAGACAAACCAGGAATGGCAGCAAAATTGTTTGGATTATTAGCACAACACAACATCAGTGTTGATATGATTATCCAATCTCAGCGTTGTCATGTAATTGAAGGTATTCCCAGGCGGGATATTGCCTTCACTGTCTCTCGGATAGATGGAGAAAATGCAAAACAGCTGCTCACCCAAGTAGCAACAGAGGTAGGATGGGGTGAAGTGGTTTTAGATAGTGCGATCGCCAAAGTAAGTATTGTCGGTACGGGTATGGTGGGACAACCAGGTGTTGCCGCTAAAATGTTTGAAGCCTTAGCCCAGCAACAAATAAATATTCAAATGATTGCCACTTCAGAGATCAAAATTAGCTGTGTTGTGGCACAAGACCAAGGTGTTAAGGCTTTACAAGCTATTCATAGCGCCTTTGGACTAGCTGGAACTGAAAAATTTGTTGTACCAGTGTAAGCCAATGCTGTTAGAGACTTCCAAGTAAAAAAATATTCTACAGAAGACTGTTAACTGTTGACTGTTGACTGTTGACCGTTGACGGTTAACAGTCAGCTGTCAACGACATAAAAATCTTTTTGCATCCCGGCGTTCCCGTGTCTTTGCGTTAGCTTTGTGTGCAAGCCCTATCTATTTTTGGGATGCCATCTTTCCATCATGGCTATGATTTCAGAAATTTTGCGATCGCCACGCCAAACTAAATCAAGTTTTTTGAGTTGGTCAAGGCTGATACCGCCATCTTCCTCAGTAATTCGCTGATGTTCTGTATCTCCCATTGCTGCTAATAAATGTTGAAAAACGATCAGCTCATCAAATTGGGGATTTTCTTCTGGATCGTTAAGAATCAACATTGCTCGTTCTTCCGGCAATCCTTGGAGAGTACTAAGTATAAATCGTGTGGGAAAGTCTGCATCCTGAAGTTGAGGATGACGGGATACTAAGCCAGCCACTAGTACTCCCAGATAAGCTGCTGCTTGAGAATTGCTTAATGTCTGAATGTGTTGGATGGCAATTTCAGTCAAATTACTAAAAAATGCACATCCTAACTGCTGCTCAATAGCAATAACTCCATCTTCGCTTGCTAAAGGCTCTAACTGTGCTGCAAACAAAAATTTACGTTGCTCTGGTACTTGGGACAGTAAAATTTCCTTGGCGCGATCGCTCATCAAAAGTCTGCCATCAGATCCAAAGCTGAAGTCTTTTCCCGGTTCTAAACCTCCACTTAAAAGAATTTGAAAAACGTTAGTTTGGGCTTTTTCTTGCATCTGTTCGTATTGCCCTTGCCCAAGAAAAATTTGACAAAACCAACGGTGGCTGTCAGAATCGCATTCCACCATTACCTCGTTAACAATCAAATTAGTTAACTTTTCCGTTCCCAGAACTTTTTGCCAATGTGCAATCAGCCTACTAACAGCAGCTATGTCACGACGGCTCAGCGCCTCAAGTAATTGACGCTTTACAGTAGCCACTTTGTCTTTGTTTTGCCCAAATCTGTTGATTTTCAATCTTTTAGACTCGGATTATGTATGACTCGATCCGCTATTTTTACCGCATTTGGGGATAAGGTGTCATGAGTGTGATTGCTGAAGAGTAAGGATCAAAATAACCTCTTGATATTCTTATCCTTTGCCCCAAGTTTCTTTTGATGCACGCGCCTTACTTAAGCTTGATAGTATATAACCGTATACAATTACTAAAATTTTACGGAAAAAGAAAAATATTAGTAGAAATATGCAGTATTAACTAATTAATAGGACTTATCAATGGGATTTTGCCACAATTATTTTTATTTTCATAATTTTTTTGATTTTAAAATTACCAGTAATAACACGTACACTATAATCAAATAAAATATCAGACTAAAAGACTATAGTTGATTATTAATGAATAGTCACTTCCTAGATAGACGCTACCGAATACTAAAAGTTCTCAAGGATGGGGAAAAGGCAAAAACCTATTTAGTAGAAGATGTGAATCTTCCTGCCAAAAAATTTGTAGTCAAGCGGCTATATTTTTCTACAAGCAATACACAAAACTTAACAATTCTCCACCGTTTGTTGGCTAGTAAGGTAACAACTTTAGAGCAACTCGGACAAGAAAACGACCAAATCCAGAAGCAAGTTGCTTATTTTGAAGAAAATGAAGAATTTTATTTAGTCCAAGAATTTATTCCCGGCAATCCTTTGACTGACGAAATTTTACCAGGACAACCACTGAGGGAAGACCAAGTAATTAGTCTTTTATCAGAGATATTAGAAATTTTGATAGTTGTGCATAGCCGTGGAGTGATTCACCAAGATATTAAACCAGAAAATATTATTCGCCGTGATTCAGATAAAAAGTTAGTTTTAGTTGATTTTAACTCTATTAATGAAGTTAGCAGCAATTCTCATCATCTTGAATATACACCCATAGAGCAAGTTAATGGCAACCTGAAATACAACAGCGATATCTATGCTTTAGGTATAGTTGCCATCGCCGCACTTCTGGGTTTATCAACCAATGAAATATCTCATCTGCGAAATCAGAAGTATAGGTTCACAAAAGAAATTATTTGGCACAATAAAAATTTAAAAATTAACAGAAAATTAACAAATATTATTAATAAAATGGTGCGGTTCGATTATCGAAAACGCTATCAGTATGCAACTGAAGTTTTAGATGATTTAAAAAAATTAACCAGCCTGGAAGACAACCAACAAAATCGGCATTCCAAAAAATTATTGTTAGTGATGACAGGAATAGCTGGCTGTCTGACACTTGGTATTGTCGGATGGTTTTTGCAGTTACAAAAATCTGAAAATAATCCGCAACAAAAATTATATCAAGAAGGGTTAAATAAATATGATGCAGCCAATTATGAAGGAGCCATTCAAGATTTTAGTCAGTTGATTAAATTAGAACCAAAAAATGCTTTAGCTTATAACAAGCGAGGTGATGCTTATTATCGATTAGGAGACTACGAGCAAGCACAAACCGATTCTAGTCAAGCAATTTTGCTGAATCCTCAAGATGCTAATGCCTATTATGACCGGGGATTTGCTTTGTATGAATTACGCAAATATAAAGAAGCGATCGCTGACTACACCCAAGCGATTAAATTCAACTCTCAAGATGCATACGCTTATTATGGCCGAGGATTAGCCCGCGTGCAAATTAAAGATAATAAAGGAGCATTGGGAGATTTTACCAAAGCCATCGCCATTAAACCTGAGTATAGAGAAGCCTACTTACAACGGGGTATTCTCCGGCGTCGCCTCAAACTCAGACAAGCAGCAATGCAAGATTTTGATAAAATCATTAAAATCGATCCTAGCGATGCTAGAGCCTTTTATCAAAGGGGTTTAACTCAAGTTATTAATAAGCAAAAATATGCGGCATTAAAAGATTATTCGGATGCCATTAACATCAATCCTAAATATATAGAAGCTTATCTTAATCGTGGTGACATTTACAGCGATTTAGGCAACAAAATAGAAGCAACTGAAGATTATAACACTATTATAAAACTCGACCCTAAATTTGTTCCTGCTTACATCCATAGGGGCATTCACCGCTTTTCTTTCG
Organism: Nostoc sp. 2RC; assembly: GCF_014222165.1. NCBI lineage: Bacteria > Bacillati > Cyanobacteriota > Cyanophyceae > Nostocales > Nostocaceae > Nostoc > Nostoc sp. 2RC. The sequence goes on along the minus strand of NZ_JACKZU010000141.1, from coordinate 2,071 downwards.
GAGATTATAAAGGTGCTATTCAAGATTATACTGAAGCACTAAAACTAGATCCTAATGATGCCGCAGCTTACAACAATCGTGGTAACGCCTATTTGGAACTGGGAAATAGAAAAGCTGCAAATCAGGATTATTCACAAGCCATAGCCATTGATGCTAACAATGCTTTAGCCTATTATAATCGCGGTGTGATTCGTGCCAAACAGAAAAATAAACCAGGAGCGATCGCAGATTTTAGAAAAGCTGCAAAACTATTTCAACAGCAAGGCGAAAAAGATAGTTATCAAGATACCCAAAGGGAAATTACCATTCTACAAAACAAATCAGGAACAGGAAACATTACTCGTCCAAAATCTAGTGGAAGAGAGAAAAAAGGGAGTAGGGAGTATTAAAAGTTGACTGTTAATTGTTGACTGTTGACTGTTAAGAGGTTATTTATAAAATAACCTTAGAGGTTGTTTCAAAAATTATTTTATAAGTATCCAAAGTTTTAGATGCCTGTAAGTAGAACGACTTCAAAAAACTAAACTATGTTAACTAATGTAAAAATCTTTGTATTTAGTTTGTAGTAAGGACTTGAGTCCTTATTAGAGGACTAAAGTCCTCACTACAAACCTTTAATTATTTACACCGTTATACTTAAATTTACCTGAAAAAGGTGGTTAAGGTGGATCTAGAAGTGCCTCAAATCATAGCGAAAAACTTTTCAAACAACATCTAAATAATTTGTGAAATTTTATTGTCTATACTCGTGCTTGACTACAACCAAAAGTCAACGGGCAATAGCCAATACTAGTATTTTTTATTACTCAAAAAAATTGTGATATGAAAATAACACAGCAGTCGATCGCTAATTAAAAACTAAGTAAGGGAACTCCAAAAAATAAACAACAGCACATGGTCGTTGACTGTTAAAGGTTCACAGTCAACAGTCAACAGTCAACAGTCTTCTATAGAATATTTTTTACTTCCGAGTCTCTATAACCGTGTATTTAAACTTTTAATTCCTCAAATATAAATAAATTTTAATAACTCAATAGTTATGCAAATATTAATAGTTAAATAATCTTAGGAGAAATAAAAACAGCTGGGATCTACATGAGCACAGGTATTTGCTGGATAGAATAATGCAGATCCTATTTTAAACCTGGAATAACAATCTTTTTGGGACTTACGCATAGCAGGAAAAAATTCCCAATGCCCAATGCCCCATTCCCCACCTCAACAAATAATCTCGCTGCGTAAGTCCTGCTTATAACTCTGTTAACACAAGCCATCCTGAACGATGACTGGTTAAAACCTTGCACTTGAACATCAAGGGAGCAACAATGAGTAGCAATCTCGCCATCAAACTGCGCTCTGGAACTCAACAAGCCCACACCTCAGCAGAAAACGTGGGATTTATGAAATGTTTTCTCAAAGGAGTTGTAGACAGAGACTGCTTCGCCAAGTTCCTCAGCAACTTGTATTACATCTACAGCGAACTAGAAGCCGCCATAGAAAGCCATACAAACCATCCTGTGATTAGTGCGGTTTATTTTCCCGAACTGAATCGCCAAGCTTCCCTAGAAAAAGACATGGTATTCTATTATGGGGATAATTGGAGAAAGCAAGTCAGCCCCTCATCTGCTGCCCAGACTTACATTCATCGCATTCGGGAAATTTCTGCTAATGAACCGGCTTTACTGCTAGGTCATGCCTACACTCGCTACATGGGCGACCTTTCCGGGGGTCAAATGCTACAAAAAATTGCTCAATCAGCCCTCAAGCTTTCTGGCTATGAAGGCACATCTTTTTACAATTTTGAGCGAATTCCTGATAAAAAGGCATTTAAGGATAAGTATCGTCAGGTATTAAATGAACTACCCATCGATGATGCTACAGCAGAACGGATTGTGGCAGAAGCCAATAATGCCTTTGGATTAAATTTAAAAATGGCTCAGGAACTAGAAGCAAGCTTAATTAAAGCCCTGGGCCAAGTTGTATTTGATAACCTAACTCGTTCTCAAAACCCAGGCAGTACGGAAATAACTGCTTAGTTATTGGGCATGGGGCAAGCGGGGAGTGTGGGAGG
>NZ_JACKZU010000419.1:0-3358 GCF_014222165.1 Nostoc sp. 2RC | reverse complement strand
ACAGGAACTACTTCCAATGATGATTTGTTTGGTGGTTTAGGTAACGATACCCTACAAGGTGGTAACGGTAACGACCGTTTATTTGGCGAACAGGGAGATGACAGATTATTAGGTGATGCTGGAAATGATACTTTGTATGGTGGTGCAGGAAACGATAGTTACTCTTTTGTAGCGAATACAGCCTTGGGAACCGACACAATCATAGAAACCACAACAGGCGGTACTGACACTATTAACTTTAGCGGTACTACAGTTGCCGTCAACGTAAATTTAGGTGTTACCACCTCGCAAACAATCAATAGCAATCTCAACCTGATTCTCTCTGCCAACAACGTTATCGAAAATGTAACGGGTGGCACAGGTAATGACACTCTCACTGGTAATACGCTGAATAATACTCTCATTGGTGGTGGCGGAAACGACCGACTCCAAGGTTTAACCGGAAACGATACTTATTCTTTTGTAGCGAATACAGCCTTGGGAACGGACACAATCATAGAAACCACAACAGGGGGTACTGACACTATTAACTTTAGCGGTACTACAGTTGCCGTCAACGTAAATCTGGGTGTTACCACCTCGCAAACAGTCAATAGCAATCTCAACCTGATTCTCTCTGCCAATAATGTTATCGAAAACGCAACGGGTGGCACAGGTAATGATATTCTCATCGGTAATACACTAAATAACACTCTGATTGGTGGTGATGGAAATGACCAACTGCAAGGCTTAGGAGGCAATGACACTTTGTTGGGAGGTAATGGGAATGATACTCTTACTGGTGGAATTGGTAGTGATAAATATCTGTTCCAAAGTAATAGTGTATTTAACACAAGCTTAGGTGTTGATTTAATCGCTGATTTTGAAGTCGGACAAGACCAGATTGTGTTGAGTAAAACCACCTTCAATGCTATTACAAATACTGCGGGACAAGCTTTAACTGACTTTGCAGTTGTCGCTAATAATCAATTAGTCAACGCTAGTAATGCGCGTATTGTCTTTAGCCAAGGTAGTGGCAGCTTATTCTATAACCAGGATGGCAATGTTTTGGGCACAGGAACAGTGTTTGAGTTTGCCCGTTTACAAAATACTAATATTACTTTGAGTAGTAGTAATTTCAGCCTGATTGCCTAGTGGTCTGTCCCATTAATTTTGCTGATTTGTAGGTGTTCAGATCCCCGACTTCTTTAAGAAGTCGGGGATCTATAAGCCTTCATAACTAATGCGACGAACCACTAGCCTTGGTGGCTTCTACAGACTTTTTTTTCTCTGCGTTGTGTCAAAGATGGAGTGATAACGAACCGCAAAGGACGCTAAGGACACAAAGTCAGAAAAGAAAGAAATGATAGAAGTTAATAACAGCAAGAGTTTCACGTTAAATTGACACGTATGTTCTATAAGTCCGCCCACAACATTGGATAATTTATTTTTTGGAAGTCCCTTAACTACCTTCACCGATCGCAATAAAATTAAAACAGAATTCTCAATTCTGAATTCTTTGATTTCAATCTGTAAAAGTTTATTATTCTTTCAGCAAAGTTAAAAAATATTGCCTTTTTTATGACAGGTTCTATAAACCAGGTTTATCCAGTCATTTGGCACAACAACTCAGTGTCACTAATTGACCAAACCCGCCTACCCAACGAATATACATTTGTAGAAATTCACCGCAGTGAAGACATGGCGCAGGCAATTAAAACAATGATTGTGCGGGGTGCGCCTGCAATTGGTGTGGCTGCGGGATATGGAATGTATCTTGGGGCGCGGGAAATTGAGACGAGCGATCGCCAAGAATTTCTGCAACACTTAGATAAAGTAGCCGAGTTGTTGCGTTCTACTCGTCCCACAGCAGTAAACTTATTTTGGGCAATTAGTCGGATGCTCAAAACTGCCTACGAAACCCTGGGAACAGTAGAAGAAATCAAACAAATTCTCCTGCAAACTGCCGAAGCAATCAACACAGAAGATTTGCAAACCTGTCAAGCCATCGGTGACAATGGTTTAGCTGTTTTGCCTGCTACCCCAGAAAAGCTGACATTGCTTACCCACTGTAACGCCGGCGCATTAGCCACAGCTGGTTATGGTACAGCCTTGGGTGTTGTGCGTTCTGCTTGGAAAAAAGGACGTTTAGGGCGTTTATTTGCCGACGAAACCCGTCCCCGTTTGCAAGGTGCAAAACTCACCACTTGGGAATGCGTCCAAGAAGGAATTCCCGTGACATTAATTACCGATAACATGGCAGCCCATTGTATGAAACAGGGTTTGATTCATGCAGTGGTTGTGGGTGCCGATCGCATTGCTGCTAATGGTGACACTGCGAATAAAATTGGTACATACAGCGTAGCGATCGCAGCTAAAGCACATAATATACCCTTCTTCGTTGCTGCACCCCTTTCCACCGTTGATTTTGCACTAGCCGATGGCAGCAAAATTCCCATTGAAGAACGCGATCCCACAGAAATCTATCAAGTAGGCGACACAATGCTGACACCTCGTGGTGTAGATTTTTACAACCCAGCATTCGATGTTACCCCAGCCGAATTGATTACAGCCATCATTACAGAAAATGGAGCGATCGCACCTAGTGAATTGGCAAAATCACAGGTAAAACAGTCAGTTTAAGGGACTTTTGAGTCAACAAATATTTCAGAGAAGACGGTTGACGGTTAACAGTCAGGACTTATGCAGTGAAATTATTTTTTTGAAGTCAGGAATAGGGCATAGGGAATTTTTTCTTACCCAATGCCCAGCCTAAACCCTTAATTTCTCGCTCGCCATAGGAAAGTCCCATGTACGATAAACTCCTCAGTCAACACTCAACAATCAACACTCCCAACCTCTGTGCCAAAATGGCGAGACTAATTAGCACAGCGATCGCTACATTAGAAGATATATAAATAAATATATAAATAGAAATCATTGTTGATTTTTATTCATCCGCAGTTCAAAGAAAAACATGAGTGCAAGTACCATTCTTTTTGATAATCCTTTACTCCAAGGCACTGGTTTACCTCCATTTGCAGAGATTAAACCAGAACGAGTAGTACCAGCCTTTAAGCAATTGCTGGCAGAACTTGATGACCAGCTTGCGGCTTTAGAAGCCAATGTAGAGCCTACTTGGGAAGGTTTAGTAAAACCCCTAGAAAAGCTGACTGAACGCCTTACTTGGAGTTGGGGGATAGTAAATCATTTAATGGGTGTCAAAAACAGCCCTGAACTGCGGGAAGCTCATCAAACCATACAGCCACAGGTAATACAATTTATCAACAAGCTTGGTCAAAGCCAACCCATCTACAATGCATTTAAAGTACTCCGTGCTAGTGACAGTTGGGAAACTTTGGAACCAGCTTTTTTTTTT
>NZ_JACKZU010000860.1:0-234 GCF_014222165.1 Nostoc sp. 2RC | reverse complement strand
AGGATATCCCAGAAGAAATATTACGAACAGAAATTATTATAGATGCGCGATCGCCCATAGATGGCCAGCCTCTGACTGCGGCGGAGTATGCACAATTACAAGAACAATTACAAATCAGCCCTCCCCCGAAACTTAGCACCAACATACGACAAACTATTTTCCTGACCCGTATGCGTAAATTTCTGCTTCAGTTTTTCCCCTTCTTAAATTTGTGAGAATTGGTCAGTTGTCAGT
>NZ_JACKZU010000140.1:0-19434 GCF_014222165.1 Nostoc sp. 2RC | reverse complement strand
GGAGCGGTGGGGGGGGGAGATGGGGAGAGAGGGGAGTGTGGGGGGAAGAAATCTTTCCTTCCCCATCCTCCCACACCTCCCACACCTCCCACACTTCCTGCTTGCCCCATACCTGAAGATTAGGCAAAGTGGGGAGTGACTATTTATTAGCAAAAGCAGGGAAAGATAAGTCAACAATCAAGATTCTAGAAGTTATTTATGATGAAAGGTATTTCTTTTGCAGGTTTGGGTGGGTTAGCACTAATAACTACAGTTTCATTTTTGGGTCAATTTCCAGGAGTTGGAAATATTTGGCATTTAGAAAGTGCTTACGCTCAAAATATCAAAACTCAAGCGCAATTGAATTTGCGCTTAGAAGCCGAAAAGCTAGTGGTAGCTCAAAATGAGCAGGGTAAACAAAGCGAAAAATGGGAACCTTTGAAAGGTCAAGCTGTGGTGCGGCCGGGAAATGTATTGAGATATACCTTAAGCGGGGCAAATCAAAGCGATCGCCCAGTGAAAAATTTAATTTTGAATCAACCTATTCCACGTGGAATGGTCTACGTACTTAAATCTGCAAATGTAACTAATAATGGAAAAATTACTTATAGCATTGATGGTGGGCGTAGCTTCGTCGAAAATCCCACCGTTAAAGTTACTCTTCCTGACGGCAAAGTGGAAATTAAACCAGCGCCAGCCATTGCTTACACCCACATCCGTTTACAGATTTCGTCAGTTCCAGCAAAGACCACAGTCAAGGCGACTTATCAAGCCCAAGTGCGTTGATTGAAAGAAGAATTTAGGATTCAGAATTCAGGATTCAGAATGCGGAATTCTGACTCCCTAATTATGTTTTGATAAGTGTTTTATTAACAATCAAATTCGCATTTCGAGGAGATGTGTTCAGTGAGCCGTCCTCAAAAACAAAAACAAATTAATTATAGCAGTAAATTGTGGCAAAAATTAACAGCTAATTTTTTAATGGTAAGTTTTTTATATACTACTTTACTTAGCTCAGCAACAGCACAACAAAATAATAATGAAGTAGCTTCTGTGGCAATTACAAATCAAGCTAATTATACTTATACAGACGCAGCTACTAATAGTAAATATGAAGGAATTTCTGGTCAAATTAACGCTACTCCTAACCCATTAGTTGACCCATTAGGTCGAATTTTAGGTTGTGCAGGGACTTTGTTACCAGACTATACAGGTTTTTCAGTAGGAGTGTACGAACCCAATGCTAGCGACCCGACTGGTACAGAATTGGGGAGTTTAGCTGATTTGACACGAACAGAGTTACCGGATATTTCTAATAACAATGTGCCTGGTGGAAAATCTCCAAATATTGAAAATAGTAACCCATATTTCATTACAAATAATCCTGCGGGCGTCTACAACTTTTTACTAGATCCAAACAAGGGGCAAACCAATCCAGGTAGAATCTATATTTTTGTAGTCAATCCACCACCGAATTCTATCTATAAACAACGGCGCATTAAGATTGAAATCCTTGATAGCACTGGTTCACAAGGTAATGGTGTAGTGCGATATGTAGCGAGTTCTTTAGATGGGCAACCAATTAGTCTCACGGGTCAAACTAGGGTAGAGCAAACAGTTGTTTTAGTTCCCAATGCAGAAACAGTGGGATTGGATTTATTAGCCTTTGAATTTACTACAAATTTGTGCCAAGCCAATCAGTTGCAGATTATTAAAACAGGCGATCGCGCTACTGCTGAACCTGGAGATACGGTAATTTATCGGCTCTCCCTGAAAAATCTTGCTGATGCTGGTTTGAATAATGTAGTTATTACTGACAACCTGCCTTTAGGATTCCAGTTCTTGGAGAAATCTGTGCGTGGAGAACTGGATGGTACAGCAGTCAATATCACCTCTCAAAGAAATGGAAATACGGTGATATTCCGGACAGATGTGACGATTCCCACAGAGAAAGTCTTGAATATTGCCTACGCTGCTCAATTAACAGCCGATTCTCTGCGTGGTAGTGGTCGCAATAGTGCGATCGCTAATGCCCAACGAAGTGATAACGGTTTTAGCACTAAGGACGGCCCAGCAACGCATCAACTGAAAATTCGTCCCGGAATTGTTTCTGATTGTGGCACGATTATCGGTCGGGTGTTTGTTGATAAAAACTTTGATGGCGAACAACAGCGTGGTGAGCCTGGGATACCCAATGCAGTGGTTTATCTAGAAGATGGTAACCGCATCACCACAGATCCCAATGGTTTATTTTCTCTAGCTAACGTCTTACCTGGATACCACACAGGTGTTCTAGACCTCAGTAGTGTACCCGGTTATGCCTTAGCTCCCAATAAAAAATTCCGCGAACGCAATAGCCAATCTCGCCTGGTGCATTTAGAACCAGGTGGATTGGTACGTATGAACTTCGGTGTCACCCCATTTCAGGAGCCAGTCAAGAAATGAAACCTAGATTGCACTGTGCAACTATTTTCAACTTGAGGTTGATGGGGGCGATGCCGGTAGCTCTCAGCCTCATTTTGTATCCTGCCATAGTCAAAGCAAAAGTCACCAACGAAAACCTGTTTTTGCCAACAGACAAGGGTGTGGAAGATCGAGCCGTTGAAAATAAAGTGGTTGAAAAAACTATGGATGTGAATTCTGGAGTTGGTGATTCAGGATCTAAAAAGGTCACGCAAAAACACAATACTTTTGGAGTTTCTTGGCTAGCGGCGAATAGAAGTTTTCAAGCCAAAGACGCAAAGGTGAGAAGAATAACTCGACAACGGTTAAATTCTTCTGGTTTTTTGGGAAATTATAACGAAGAGTTTGGAGTTGTAGAATTTTCCTCAACTTCTTTGGCCTCGGCTACTGTGACTACCATTTCAGATGTCCAACCAAGTGAAAGGGAAATACAACCATTTCAACCACCAACTTCTGTGGAATTACCCAGAGGATTACGGAAAATTGCAGGAATAGAAAACAAGAAAAACCAATCTCAAAGAGAAATACAACCATTTCAACCATCAACTTCTGTAGGTTTACCCAGAGGCTTACGCAAAATTGCTAATAGGGACGTGGGGATGGGGGGACAGGAAGACCCAAAGATAGGAGAACCCTCTGATGCAAAGATGGGGGAACAGGAAGATCCAAAGATAGAAGAACGCCCTGACGCAAAGATGGGGGAACAGGAAGATGTCAAGGATGAACAAGGGGTGAATGAAAACATCCCTGTGTCTGCACCTCCAACAATTTCTACAGGAATCAAAATCTTGACTCCCACAACCAACAGTGTTGTAGATCTACAAGCTACTGCCGTGGTTGTGGAGTTTCCTACTGGTAGTCAGGTGGAATTACGAGTAAATGGGGTGTTGGTAGATCCTTCCTTAGTGGGGCGGACGGAAACTGATACGAGTACTAATTTAGTAAAGCAGACATGGTATGGTGTTTCCCTACAAGAAGGTCAAAATACTATCTCTGCACAGGTGGTGGGAAGAACCGAACCGCCTGTCACGGTGCAGGTTGTAGTCCGGGGAGCGCCGCAGCAATTAACTTTAGAAACTGTTGAGTCTCGTATTCCAGCAGATGGACGTTCTACAGCTACAATTCGGGGTCAACTGCTTGATGCTAGTGGGAATCGTTCTAATTATGATGCTGTGGTTACTTTGATACCTACTGCTGGGGATTTCGTGGAAAAAGATTTCAAACCCGATGAACCTGGATTTCAAGTGGAGGCCAAAGGGGGACAATTTACAGCAAGATTACGATCGCAACTAAAAGCAGAAACTGTGACAATTAGAGCGATCGTTAATAATTTAGAAGCCTTTACGCAGTTGCAATTTGAAACGGCTCTGCGTCCGAGTTTGCTCACCGGGGTTATAGATTTACGTTTGGGCGCAAGAGGTACAAATTATTACGGTAGTTTCCGCGATTTCATTCCTCCCGATAAAGACAATAGAACGCAATTAGATTTCCATTCAGCGATATTTGCCACCGGTACGATTGGAGAGTGGTTGTTTACAGGTGCATATAACAGTTCTCGTAACTTGAATGAAGATTGTAACTGTGACAATCGCTTGTTTAGAACTTATCAATTTAGCGAGCAAAACTATCCTGTTTATGGCGATAGCTCGAAAGTTGATGTGGTGGCTCCTTCCATTGACAGCGTGTTTCTGCGTTTTGAGCGCTCCACCGGTGTACCTGGATCTTCCCCTGATTTTGCTATGTGGGGTGACTATAACACAGAAGAATTTGCCCGGCGATCGCAGCAATTTACTTCCATCACTCGTCAACTCCACGGCTTTAAAGCTAATTACAACTTAGGAAATTTACAAATTACGGGTTTTTACGGCAATAACTTAGAAGGATTCCAACGAGACACCATTGCTCCCGATGGTACTAGTGGTTATTATTTCCTTTCTCGCAGACTCCTACAACCAGGGAGCGAAAATGTTTTTATCGAGTTAGAAGAACTAAATCGTCCTGGGACTGTATTGGAACGCAAACAGCTAAATCGAGGCCCAGACTACGAAATCGACTACGATCGCGGGACTTTATTATTCCGCGAACCAATTCTTCGCACCGATATAGATGAAGCCGGACAAGTCTTGGTACGTCGGATTGTAGTTAGCTATCAATATGAAACTGAAGACTCTGATAGCAATATCTTTGCCGGTCGTTTGCAATATAATCTTTCCCGCAAGCTCAACCAAGAAAGTTGGATTGGAGCAACCTACGTCCAAGAAAATCAAGGAGTGCGTGATTTTCAACTGTATGGCGCAGATGCGCTGATATCTTTGGGTGATAAGGGTAAGCTAATTGCAGAATACGCCCATTCCAGTAATGATTCTGATGTTCTGGGAAAGGTTAGGGGTGATGCTTATCGGTTGGAAGCTGAGGGACAAATTGCTAATGGAATTCAAGGACGTGCTTATTATCGGTTTGCCGATACAGGTTTTGCTAATAATGCCACCATCAGCTTTGTACCGGGACAAACTCGTTATGGAGCGCAGGTTACAGCTAAACTAACTCGAACTACCACCGCTAGAGTCCAATACGACCACGAAGACAATTTTGGGATTGCTCCCCAACCCCTAGACACCTTTGAAGAATTATTTGCACCCCGTAATGATGCTATACCAGGAAGTCAAGTTAATAATTCCCTGACCACAATTACCGCAGGAATTCAACAACGCTTTGGTAGCGCCATCTTTGATTTGGATTGGATTCATCGCGATCGGCAAGACCGCATTTCACCCAATGCTTTGAATAGTAATTCCAATCAATTGCGATCGCGTTTCACGGTTCCCATTGTGAAAAACCTGACTTTCCAAGCCCAAAACGAACTGAGTTTATCTTCTCAAAAAGATAGTATTTATCCCGACCGTACTATCTTCGGGTTAAATTGGGCAGTAATTCCTGGTGTAAATGTCAGTCTGGCCCAACAGTTTTACAGCAGTGGTCAATTTTCTGGTAACTCCATCACCAGCTTGAGTGTCAACGGCGAACACAAACTTGGAAAAGATACCACCATAACTGGTCGTTACTCAATTTTGGGTGGTGCTAATGAAGTGACTACCCAAGGTGCCATCGGTTTAAATAATCGCTGGACGATTGCTCGCGGATTGCGGTTGAATTTAGCTTACGAACACGTATTCGGTAACTTCTTTGGTCGGACGGCGGCGGGTCAACAATATCCCCAACCTTACGCCTATGGTCAAGCCGCATCCTCCATCGGATTTGATGGTGGCGATAGTTACAGCGTAGGCTTGGAATACAGCGATAATCCCCAGTTTCAAGCTAGTGCCCGCTACGAGCATCGCTCTTCTTCTAGTGGTACTAATACCGTAATTACCGCAGGTGCATTAGGTAAAATTTCGCCATCTTTGACGGCTTTAGTACGCTATCAACAAGCAAATTCTTCCAATCAAAGACTTTCAGGATTGGCAGATACCGCTAATCTGAAGGTGGGTTTAGCTTACCGCGACCCCCATAGTGATAAATTTAATGCTTTGTTGCGTTATGAATATCGCCAAAATCCGGCGATTATTCCTGAGACGATTCTCTTAGGTAGCGGTACGGGTTCCCAAGACCATACTTTTGCTTTGGAAGCTATTTACGCTCCTAACTGGCAATGGGAATTCTACGGTAAGTATGCTTTGCGTAATAGTACTTCTTACTTAGCTAACGATTTAGTTGGTACAAGTACAGTGAATTTGGGACAATTACGAGCTACTTATCGTTTGGGATATAGCTGGGATTTAGTTGGTGAGGCTCGCTGGATTGGTCAATCTAATTACAGTGAGACGGGCTTTGTTCTGGAAACAGGTTACTACCTGACTCCTAATTTGCGGCTTTCTGCTGGATATGTTTTTGGTGAAGTTGATGACAGGGATTTTTCTGGAACGCGATCGGCTGGTGGAGCATATTTGGGTTTAACTGTCAAGCTGGATGACTTGTTTGATGGTTTTGGACAGCAAAAGTCAGTGCCACGTCCGCAACAGCAGCCGAATGCAACAGAGGCACAGATGAAAATAGAGACAGATCGAGGCGCGTCTCTAGGTCGGGACTTACGCGAAATCATGAAAAAACGAACCGCAAAGGACGCAAAGGACACAAAGAAATAAGAGTTTCAGAGAGTTTTTCCGTAAGTCCTAGTCTCTACAAATCGTCTTAGACAGACAATGCTTGTCTGGTTTCAACTGGTTCACCAGTCAAACTAAAAGCACGAACTTCAGTAATTTTTACCTTCACCAACTGCCCTTTCAACTGTTTGATGTCGCCAGTGAAAAAGGTTAAACGATTACCGCCTGTGCGTCCCATGACTTGAGTTTTATCTTTGGGGTTTTGGTCTTCTACTAGAACTTCTTCAATGCGTCCGAAGTAACGTTGCGATCGCTCGCTGGCTTTCACATTTACTAGATGATTTAATCTTTGTAGGCGATCGCTTTTAACTTCTTCAGTCAGTTGATTGTCCCACAAAGCGGCTGGTGTTCCTGGACGTGGCGAATATGCGGCTGTATTCAACATATCAAAGCCGATATCTTCCACAAGTTTCAAGGTATTTTCAAATTGTTCTTCTGTTTCTCCAGGAAATCCCACAATTGCGTCGGCACTAATTGAAGCATCTGGCATGTAACGCCGAATGGTATCAATAATTCGACGGTATTTTTCATGGGTATAACCACGCGACATAGCCTTTAAAACTTCATTATCTCCAGATTGAAAGGGAATGTGGAAGTGTTCGCAGACTTTGGGCAATTCAGCACACGCTTTAATTAGCCTTTCAGTAAAATAACGGGGATGGCTAGTAGCAAATCTTATCCTTTCAATTCCCGGCACATCATGGACGTAATACAGTAAATCTGTGAAATTGTATAAATGCCGACCTTCTGGTGTAGTTCCGGGCAAATCTCTGCCGTAAGCGTCAATATTTTGACCGAGTAAAGTAACTTCCTTGTAACCTTGCTTTCCTAATTCTGCCATTTCTTTCCAAATAGCTTCTGGTGTGCGAGATTGTTCCACACCACGCACGTTGGGAACCACACAGTAGGTGCAGCGTTCGTTACAGCCATAAATGACATTCACCCAAGCAGTGACTTTACTATCTCGTCGCGGCTGGGTGATATCTTCCATAATATGAACTTGTTCAGTTGCTACAACTTGGTTACCCTCAAACACAGATTCCAACAAATCTTTGAGGCGGTTGGCGTGTTGCGGCCCCATTACCAAGTCTAATTCCGGCACGCGCCGCAACAAAGCTTCCCCTTCTTGTTGGGCAACGCAACCAGCAACAATCAACGTTAAATCTGGCTGCTCGTGCTTGCGCTTTGCTTGTCTACCAAGGTAAGAATAGACTTTTTGCTCGGCATTATCTCGAATTGTGCAGGTATTGTAGAGAATCACATCTGCATTATTTGGATCTTCCGACCACTCAAAGCCCATGTTTTCCAACACGCCAGCCATGCGTTCTGAGTCAGCTTTATTCATCTGACAGCCGAAAGTAGTGATGTGATAGTGGCGTTTAGAAGTGGTCATGGGAAATTACGCTTAATGAGCCTAATGTATATAAATTTTATTTCTTTCTATTTTATAACGCTCTTAACCAACGTTAGGTAATGCTGCTATGTAAAACCTAGACAACGGTAGGGGTTATGCTCTGACAAGAAACCAAAAACCCCAAATGCCACAGATATAACAGTCCGATTTGATTAATGAGCTGAATCTGTATAGGCAGGCGAGAGGCAATAGGCAATAGGCAACAGGGTTATAAAAGAGTAAAGTGTACGGAATTTTGTTCAAAAATCAAATAGGATTCCTATATGTATACAATGAAACATTGATTCGGAAATAATCGCTCATCAAACAGCGATCGCAATTATTTGCACTATTGACTAAATATAAACAAGTTATTATGTAGTATGCCGAAAATTACTGTTTGTATTCCTACTTTTAATCGTATCTGTCTTTTACGTTATGCGATCGCCAGTGTACTTAATCAGTCAGAGCAAGACTTTGAACTAATTGTTTGTGATGACGGTTCCAGTGATGGAACACCTGAATTAATGTCCGAGTACACAGACCCCCGGATTAAATACATTCGTCATTCACAAAATATTGGTAAAAGCAATAATATGCGCTCTGGTTTTGATGCTGCTAGTGGTGAATATTTTATTAAATTTGATGATGATGACCGACTAACGCCTGATTTTCTAGCAACTACAGCAGCTATTCTTGACCAAGACTCTGGTATTGATTTTGTTGGTACAGACCATTGGATAATTGATATTAACAATATCCGAGATGAGCTAAAAACTGAGGAAAATTCTCATCGCTGGGGAAGAAAGGATTTACCCACAGGTATTGTAGATAATTTGCTGAAAGTTGTATTTGTTCGTCAAAGTTTTCAAATTGGAGCAACATTATTTCGCCGTCAAACCTTGCAAGAATTGGGATTTATGTTGCCCAATCTCCAAAATTGTGAAGACAATGATTTATTCGTAAGATTAGCTTTGGCTGGTAAAAAAGCTTATTACTTGTCAGAATTACTGATGGAATATCGTTTACACTCAGAACAACAAGGTATCAATCGAGCTATCCCTTATTTTTTTGATAAAATCCGATATTTAGAAAGTTATCAATTTGCATCGGAAGAATTAGAAAAAGTTCGACAAGAGCGTTTAATGGAAACGCAGTTATTATTAGGCTTGCGTTTAATTGAAACCGGGGAAACGCAAAAAGGCAGAGAACTAGTTTTAGCAGGAAAATCTTTTGCCACTGCTAAAGCTTGGACTGGTTTAGGGTTATCGCTGTTACCAGTTGGGTTACGAAGGAAGGCCTTTGACGTATTGCGACAGATGCGGGGTAATGTTTGATGTACTAGACAAGACAGGAGCAGAAAAAGACCGCAAATAAATTGGTGAATTTACCTCTTTTGTGGAAGAGTTGGAGAAGGTTGGTAATTTGAGTTAGATATGAATTGACTAATTAAGAAAAATGTACTAATAGTCAAGGCTATAGATATGATTGCGATCGCTAAAGAGTTAGTCTTCCAAAAGCTGAGTTTCCCTTGCTTATAAGCAGTATTGGCTATATTTACTTCCCGCCTAGCCTCTTCTAAAATTGATTGGAGAGCGTTTATCTGCTCATCTTCTAGTTCTGCAAATCTATCTTGGCGAAAAGCATTTTCTAGAATTTTTACCTTTTCTTCAGAAGATACTTGAGTAAGTTCTCTCTTGACAACCTCATAGGGATTACTTTGCTTGAGAGGTTGTGAGGATGGGATTTGAGAGTTTGGTTGAACATTTTGTTGATAAAATTTATCCAGTTTTTCATGTTTGACCGATTGTGATGATTGATTTGGCAGAATCGGAGGATCTTGCCGAATCTCTTTTTTGGTAAAACTGTATCCGTTATTTTGCGTTGCAGGTTTTGATGATTGATTTTGGGCTGTTCGTGGTTGAGTTGGGATACGCTGATTATTACCTATTTCATTTGTTTTCAATGACCATTTATAGTCACTATCTTGGACGACCATACTCTTCAATGAAGAATATAAGTAATGATTTACTTCTCGTCTTTCAACTCCCAGCATCTCAGCAATTTTTACTGCTCTTAGAGGAGTGCCACGTTTTAAAATTTCAACAATTTTAGACTCTAGACTATCCATGTTAGCCACAAATTTTAACTTTAGAAAATCAACTCAGACACTACCTTCTGCAAAACTGTCAATAATCTTTAGCATTGTTTTGTCACCTAAGCCTTTAATACGATCAACGACATTACTAAAAGATTTGAATTTTTCATTGTCACGCTCATTGATTATTTTTTCAATTATTTTAATATTGATACCAACACGCCTCAACTTAGAAGTTAACTCAGATATACTCAAGGTATTAAGTGCTTCTAAGGGTTCAATTGGTTTTGGAATTCGATATTCAATTTCCTTCAGTCTGTCATTAATATTTTTAATTTCCAGCCTAAACTCTGTTTGTAATTCAATAGTGCGGTTTTCAAACCGTGATTCAAGGTTTGTTAAGCGAGACTCTGTATTGCTAGACCGTGATTCCATATTTATTAAGCGGGATTCAATACCATCTGAACTATGAGGTACATTGTTAGGAATAAAAACTTTTGATTTTCTAAATAATTCAACTTGCTTAGTTAAAGTTTCCTCATTTTCAGATTCAATGATAAATACCCCAATCATTTCGCCCTTACGAGGATCTATCTCTCTAGCTCTAACAGCAGCATGATACTCAAAATCTCCATCTACTACCTCGTATGATTGCAGGCTTGTTCTGCGAACCACGATAGGATTAATAACCCCCTCAGAGTCTAAAATTAATCGAGCAGCCTGTTCTAGTTCATTATCTGCGAAAATTGAACGAAGTTTGCTTGAGGTAATTTTCTTTACAGCAACCAGTGATGTAGCTAATTTCATTGAGAAAGCCCTATTTTTTGTAAAACTTCTATTGCTAACAACTCAAATTCACGTGCCGAATTTGAGTCCGGTTTAAAATCTAGCACTGAAATTGGATCGGCTATCTCAAGATCTCCAACAATCTGAATTCTTTCAGCGCATTTTGCCAAATCTTCTCTTTCATAAATTACAGTATCCATCACATTGATATCATATCGACTATAAATATTTTCTAGACGATTTTTTAAAGTTGATTGTACAAATTTTGCATTTGTTGATATTTTACAAGCTAAAACTCCTATTATCTCAATTGGCGATTTTCTGATTTGTTTTCTAAATCCATTAATACTTTTTATAAATTCTTTAACGTTGGTTAATCCTTGGTTAGCGAAGGGTTTTAAATCTGATGGAATGATAAGAAAATCTGTAGCTATTAAGGCAATTTTGGCATATAGATTTAAAGAAGGTGGTGTGTCAATTAACACAATATCATACTGTTCTCTTACTTCCTCTAGTTTTTCAATCAGTATTAGCCTGCTATAGTCAAGTGCATTCAGTTCCGTTTCTTGCCTTATCAAATCAATGTGTGCAGGAATTACATAAATTTCTGGATTACTAAAATTAGATTTTCTGGCTACCTCTGCAATAGAGTAAAATTCTTCTGATTGCAATACATGAAAAATATTAGAATCTTTTATGTCATCAAACTCTTCATCATCAAATTTGACTAAACCAGTGGCAAATGTAGTGTTAGCTTGACTATCTAAATCAATAACTAGGACTCTTTTACCCTTCTTCCTAATAGCAGCAGCTAGATTAACCACAGTGGTTGTCTTACCTACGCCGCCTTTATTATGGTAAACCGCAATTGTTTTCATTGAATGTTGCCTCTTTGCTTCAAAATTGGAATTCTTTTGACTTATTTCAACTGTTGGTTTATCTAGTAACTGCCCTTCCTTCAGACTATCTCTACCAATTAAACTTTTAATTTCATTTAACTTTATATCAACTTCCTTTCCAGAACATTGAAAGATTAGCTGAATATCATATTGCAATTTTTGATAAATTCTGATTTCTTTGCCATTAGTCAGTACCCCATACTTTACATTCAAACTTGTTAAATAATGCCTGAGTCGGGGAACATGATTATTTAAGTTTTGTTTGGGATGCTTTGCCTCCATCACAACACTCAGGGGTGAGTTGGCGTCTAAGACAAAGGGAATTACTTGTGCGGCGAATGCTAAGAAATCTAAGCGAATGCTACCAACAGCAATTTCTTGATGCCAGGTGTCAGGAGTATAACCTAGCTGTGGTAGTAAATATTGCACTATGAGTTTGCTTTCAACTTCGCTTTCGTTACGGCACAGCTCAGGATTAAAAGCCAATATTTTTCTACCTCTAAATAATAACAATTATGGAAAAAACTTGATATTTGACAGTTTATCTTATAGCTTTTATTTTTATCAGTGATAAAAATCACTTAAAAAAATGTAAATTTTAATTAAAAGATAGTATATTTACTGCATTTAAAATTAACAATCTCAGCCAATATTTCCCCATTACCACCGTAAATGGCTAAAATCAAAGTGTTGACTTAACATATTTGTCCTAAAGGTTTTGGCTACTGTATCTTGTCCCCGCTGCCATCAACTGATTGAGAGTCAAGCTATTAGTTGTCCTTATTGCCGGATAACACTCAAAGCTTACGGTCATCCTGGTATTCCCCTCCACCGTGCTACAGGGGATGGGTATCTATGCGACACTTGTACCTATCACGCTGATGATAGTTGCAATTTTCCTCAGCGTCCCTACGCCAAAGATTGTACCCTCTACCAAAATATTGAAGAGACAAAATTAGATTTAGAACAGCAGCATCACTCCAAAAGTTTCGCGGTAACTGTGAAAAATTGGCTAAAACGTAATCAGGCTTTGCTGCTGGTATTAGGTTTATTTTTATTGTGTTTGCTGTTCGTTATATCAACATCTTAAATTTGTGTTTTTTGGTGAGATGAGGGAGAGGGGGTAGACAAGGAGAGAAGTCTAATCGGAGGTTTCCTCCGATCAGAACTTCGGAGAGAAAGCTTGCTACCTTGTCCCCCTCGTCTCCCTTGCCCCCTTACCATGCCCAATAATGCCCCATACCAAATTCACGCTGTGGTGATTGTGGAGGTTTCAGGTTCAACCGCTGTCAATGATACTTCTTCTTCAAATACAGTTAAGTCGAACCAAAAAGTAGTGCCAACGCCAACTTCACTGACCAAATGGACTTTGCTACGATGTCTGTCAATAATGTTTCTGACAATCGATAAACCTAAACCAGTGCCTTCTAGGGTGTGAACTCGGTTTTCGACGCGAAAGAAGCGTTCAAAAATTGAGTGTTGGTCTTCTGTGGCGATGCCAATTCCTGTATCGGAAATTTCAATTCGCACTGGGGGAGATTGGTTCTGATTAGGCTTGGAATCTAGTTGGTAGGCGCGAATTGCCACTTTACCACCAGCTTTTGTGAATTTTAGGGCATTACCAATTAAATTACCAAATACTTGTACCAGCAAATCATAATTACCAACTACTAACGGCAAATTAGGCGCAACTTCTTGAATCATTTCAACACATTTATCTTTAGCATTGAGTTGGTAAGTACGCAGTGTTTGTTCGATCGCTTGGGTAATATCCACTCCATCAAAGCTATAATTACGACCAGATTCGAGTTTTGATAAATCTAAAACATCGTTAACTAAGCGAGTCAGGCGATCGGTTTCATGGTTCACTGTTTGCAGAAACTCTTGCCGTTCTTTTAGCCCTAAATCTTCGCCGTAGTCATGCAAGGTTTCAATATAGGTTTTGATATTGAATAGAGGGGTTCGCAGTTCGTGAGAAACGTTGCTGATAAATTGGCTTTTGGCTTCGTTTAATTCCACCTCGCGGGTGATATCTTGGATGGTAATGGCGATGCCTTTGATACTTTCTCGTTGCTGGTTGAGTACTGTAGTCAACAGAATGCGGATTGTCCGCTTGATGGGTTGATTGAGAAAAATCCGGAATTCGGCGCTTTCACATTCACCTGTGGCCATTTCGTACAAAGGACGGGTGATTTCCATTTGTACTGCTGGGGGTAAATGATGCAGCACATTACGCCCTACCACTTGGGCAGCTTCCCAACCAAAAATTCGCCCTGCTGTGGGATTAACCAAAATCACCTGCATATTATTATCTATCAACACAGCACCGTCAGCGATGGTGGAAACTAAGGTTTCTAGCTTGGCTTTTTCTGCGGTGAGTTCTTCGATGTTTTGTTCTTCATAGCGCTCTAATCGCTCTGCCATTTCATTAAAGCTGAAAATTAATTCCCCTAGTTCACCCCCCAAAGGTAAATCAATGCGCTGCTTAAAATTCCCCGCAGCAATTTGTTTGACTCCCACCAGCAATTCTTTAATCGGCTTGGTGATGGTTAAAGCATTAATCACTCCTGCCAAAATTACCATTACCCAAATGGTGATAAAAACAGCAATGGTAACATCGCGGGTAAAATTGGTAGAGATGACAGCAGTTTGATTGGGATTAATACCGATCGCCAATACACCCAAGTATTTTTTATCAACGATCAAGGGAATAAAGACATCCGTCACCGTCCCTGATGGGGTCATGTGTTGTCGCACCATCGGCTTTTCACCATCACCAGGATAATCCTCTGGCAGTTGTATCCGCCGTTCAATGGTGAGGGAGTTTTCTACCTCCGGTTCCCAAAAAGGAATGCCAAAAAAGATTTTCCCAGTTTCATCTGCGTACAGCATATAACGCACACTAGAGGTGCTGCTGTAGAAACGTTGAGAAAATTGGGCAACCTCAGTCAAATTATTATCAGCCACTAGGGGGGCAACGTTGGCAGCAAGCAGCAGTCCCAAATCACGTCCAAAGCGGGTGTCATTCATCCTTGCATCTTGCTGAATGGTGTTCACAGCCCAAAAGGTCAAACCACTCATCACCAAGGAGACTACCATTGTCGCCACAGCCAACAGTTTGGTCTGGAGAGTGAACTCAGACCACCAACTAGCGATCGCATCTCGAATTGTTTTTAACAGAGCTAGCATCTTAAATAAAGTTGTTAGTAGTCCTTTGTTATAAACCCCAACAACTAAAAAATTAACAGTTAATTTGACAAATATGTTAGTAATTGGGTATTAAGCATGGGACATGGGGCATAGGGAAGAATGAAAAATTATCTCTTTCACCCCGCTCTTGTGTCTGTGCATCTCCCTCATCTCCCCTAATATTACCCTGTACAAAAAGCTTAGTGCATCGCTCTCATGCTAGTGCAAAATCTGTGTACTGCCCCTTGGCCAAAGCTTTCTGTTTCCATAGCTCAGGGTTATTCTCAAATTGAGCCTTACGAGCATCACAAAAATTGCCTAACTTTTGGGCAACATTGGTAGTTATACGCGATTTTTTGTGTTTGATAGTACTAATGACTAAGACGGCGAGTAGCAATTCATTCCATTCCTAGAACGAATGGACTTTCTCGCCGTCTTTTGTCAGCTTGCTTGTGCCCCTTACTCTCCTCATCTTTGGCCATGTCCAGCCGCCGTTTGATATCAGGTTCGCCTAAATACTTACGATAACAATGACGCAAAGACAGTGAGACGCTCTGACACGCAGAATTTTGAATCGTAAGTGATTACCCGAACTTGATATGAATCTGCCAAGTTATTCAAAATTTGTAATCGGGAAGATTTGGGAAATAAATAATCCCGGATTTCTCACCACATCTTTTGAAGTCTGCGCTTGTGCAGGGGAGCAGGGGAGAATTCTTGTACAAGTTCTTTCCTCTCTACCCTCAAGCCCCTTCAGCTTGTGAGAAATGCGGGACAATGCCTGTTGGTGTGAGTCAATTGTAAACTGGGTCATCACTTTGCGATCGGGCATCTAGTCTTGAGAGAAATACGGGTTATAAGTCTATAAAACTTGGTAATCATTAAGCTAATTTTTTACTAAATCTAGTATTTATACTGAAGCTTTAATAGCTAGATTCAGTTATTGAGTGAAAAGGCCAGTAAATCTAGCTAAGAAACAATGACTAGTAATGATTTTATACAGGCAGAGAAAAATCAGACTTTGCGAATGCGTTTACCGCGTACTCTGAGTTATCTGGAAACCTGGGGTTTTGGGTTAACGGGTCATGTTGGATGGATTGGTACTGCCCCGATTATTCATGCAGCATTAGGGTCTAAAGCTATCTTCATTTGGTTATTTGGCACTATTGTATCTTTTTTACTTAATTTGCAGGTACAAAGTTTAGGTAAACATTGGTCAGAAGTCGCAGGAGGAACACCAAACTATGCCACAAGGTTATTAAAAAACTTTCCTCATTTAGGTCTTTACGTAGCTTTAGGATACTTCTTTAGTTGGACAGCAGCACCAGCGCTGTATGCAATTATTTTGACAAATTTGATTAAAATCAATTTTCAAACATTAGGTATTGTTTGTCCAGAAACTTTTTTAAAATTTGTATTTACAGCTATTCCCTTTATCGTAGCATTCAGCGGTAGTCGTGCTTTAGCGCTACTGCACTTATTTTTTGCGTTTCCAGCGATTTTATTACTGTTTTTATTTTGCATTCAAGGTGTAGTATCGTTAACCTTTTCAAGTACTAGTTTTAATTTACCGACAGTTAGTATACATAGCTTGAGTTTTCAAGAATGGGCAAAGTGGTTTTTCCTGGCCAGTTATTCAATTTATGCTTGTGAAACTACTTCTTCTTTTGTTGCTGATAGCCACAATCCAGATAAAACTTTGAAGTTTTTAACGGTGGCTGCTTGCTTAATTCCCCCAGTATTTTTAGGCAGTTCTTGGGTTTTAATGTGTTCGGCTCCAAATCAAGCAGTAGGCGACGATGTTTTTTTAAATTTACTAGCAGCTTCTTTACCTTTTTGGGGTAAATACGCTTCTTTTTTAGTAACACTTTTAATTACTGTATCATGCCTTTTAAGCTCTGCTACGGCAGTTTCTAATTCTCCTCGAATATTGTATCAACTTGGTTTAGACGGACAGGTTTCCCAAATATTTACAGTGGTTTCTCGTCAAGGTGTTCTTGGGCCTGCCATTTTAGTTGGCTTTGTGCTGAGTTTACTGTGTTTAAATTTGGGAAATGTATCTCAATTAGTGACGGTGGCGGGTACTTGTTTTTTGTTGTCAATTATGGGACTACATTTAGGATTATGGTTGTGTCGAGGTCAAGCTGAAGTGTTATGGCCTTGGTGGTCGCTTGGTTTTTTCTTTGTAGAAGCGATAGTTCTAATAGTGGGAGGTTTAGCTTGGAATTGGAGAGATTTTTTAGTGGGATTGTTATTACCGATTTTTTTGATGTTAGGAGACGCACTGCTAAGTCGCCTAAATTTTGCGGCCTTATCTGTAAAATTTTGGGCAGACCTTTATGATACAAAGTCTACTAAAAACAGTCCAGATTTTGTTGTATTACAGGTGATTGTCTTAGTATCATTAATTTGTATTACTGCTACAAGTAGTTGGTTTATCCGGGATTTATTAGGCAAAACTACTGGTGATAGTCATAATTCTTTATTAGCAATTTTACTAGTAACGCTTTCCTTTGGAGGAGTGGCGATCGCCTGTTGGACAACTCTACCACAAATTGTTGCTATTGATGAGGCACGCAAACAAGCAAAAAATTTATTTATCACAACTCTCGATACAGTTCCAGATACTGTTTTAGTCTTAGATGAAAACGGGATGATTTGCCAAACAAATGCAGCGGCTGAGGAATTATTTGAATCGAGTATTCAGCAATTGCTTGGACAAAATTTAAATCAATTATTAATTTGCTATCACGGCAAACCAGACCAATGGTCTCTTAGGAGCGAGCAAACTTTAAAAATTAACCAAGGTCTACGAATTGTTGAATCTACTGTTTCAAGACCATTTAACTCCCAACTACGAGAGTATGTTGTGATTGTACGCGATATTACTCAACGTAAACTAGCAGAGGAAGAATTAGTCCAATATCGTTGCCAGCTTGAGCAATTAGTTTTAGAACGCACTGTGGAACTGATTCGAGTTAATCAACAACTCCAACAAGACATTATTAAACGTCAAGAAGCACAAGAACAATTACTACACAATACCCTTCATGATGGGCTAACTGGATTACCCAATCAACGTTTATTTATCGACCGAGTGCAGCAGTCAATAGAACATAGCAAACAGGATAAAAATTATTTATTTGCTGTACTTTTCTTAGACTTAGACCGCTTTAAAGTAGTGAATGACAGCCTGGGACATCTACTAGGAAATCAACTTTTAATTGCAATTTCCCATCGTCTCAAATCAGTTGTCCGCATAGGAGATATAGTTGCGCGTTTTGGTGGAGATGAATTTACAATCTTAATTGAAAAAATTGATGATGTTAATACAGCCATACAAATAGCTGAACGCATTAAAAAGGTATTATCTTTGCCATTTCAATTGAATGAACATCGGGTATTTACTAATGCTAGTATTGGCATCGCTCTCAGCAAAGCTGATTATCAGCAGGCAGCACAAATAATCCGCGATGCAGATGTGGCAATGTACTCTGCTAAAGCACTTGGTAAAGCACGTTATGAAGTATTTGACCAAAAAATGCACGAGAGTGCATCTTTGCTTTTAGAGTTAGAAACTGCTCTGCGACACGCACTGCTGCTGAAGCAAGATGAATTTCGCCTTTACTATCAGCCAATTGTTTCGCTGATAACTGGCAGAATTATTGGCTTTGAAGCATTGATACGCTGGCATCATCCAGAAAGAGGAATTGTTTCGCCTCAAGATTTTATCCCCTTGGCAGAAGAAACTGGAATGATTGTTAGTATCGGGCAATGGGTACTTTATCAAGCCTGCCAACAAATGCATACATGGCATGAGCAATTTCCTAGTTCATTAAACTTGACAATTAGCGTCAATTTTTCTGGTAAACAGATTACCCAAACTGATATCTTTAAACAAGTTAAACAGACTTTACAGCAAACTGGACTAGAACCATGCAGTTTAAAATTGGAAATTACTGAAAGTTTGTTAATGGATAATTTTGAATTAGCGAATACCGTACTTTCAGAATTAACTGCGCTGAATATCGAGTTACATATGGATGATTTTGGTACTGGTTATTCATCTTTGAATTATCTGCATCGGCTACCAATAAAAACTATTAAAATTGACCGTTCTTTTGTTAATAACATAGGTAGTCGAGGAGAGAATTTAGAAATTGTGCGAGCGATTGTAACCTTAGCTCATAATTTAAATATGTCTGTCACAGCAGAAGGCATAGAAACTGTAGAACAGTTAGCACAACTTCAAGCATTAGAGTGTGATTTTGGACAAGGATATTTCTTCTTACCACCTATGGAAGGTGCAGAAGTCGAAACATTACTTGCTGCTAACTTTTGTTACAAAAACTTTTTAAGTAACTAAATTCTCATTGGGAATTGGGAGTGTTGACTGTTGACTGTTGACTGAGATTAAAAATTAAGAATTATTCTCCCCATCTCCCTATCTCCCCATCTCCCCATGCC